>JBQCEX010000439.1:0-6826 GCA_051959855.1 Flavipsychrobacter sp.
CGCCCAAAGTTGAGCGGAGATCCTCTATCGTGCGACCTATTCGATGCGGAGCCTCAAAGATGACAACGAGGCCGATCAGTTTCCCAGCCTCGCGGAGACGGTTGAACCAGGCTGATCTCGCGCCGGGTCTGGTAGGTGGAAAGCCCAAAAATGAAAAGCGGATTCATAATTAAATAAAATAGCATTATAGGCATTAGTAAATTGCCCGTAATGCTATTGCTTTGAAAATGAATGTGTAAATGAAAAGAGCCGCCTATTGGCAGCTCCTTTACGTATGCTTAAATATGCTGTTTAAAATAATCGAGCGTGTACTTTAGACCCTCGCTGCGGTCAACTTTAGGCTCCCAGCCAAGAATGTTTCTTGCTTTAGTAATATCTGGCTGACGCTGTTTAGGATCATCCTGCGGCAATGGTTCATAAATAATTTTTGATTTAGAACCGGTAAGCGCTATCACTTCTTCGGCAAATTGCTGTAGTGTAATTTCAGACGGGTTGCCTATGTTAACCGGCAAATGATAGTCTGATAATAACAAGCGATAAATACCTTCAACAAGATCGCTTACGTAGCAAAATGAACGTGTTTGAGAACCGTCGCCATATACCGTAACATCTTCGCCGCGTAATGCCTGGCTTAAGAATGTAGGTAAAGCGCGACCATCATCGAGCCTCATGCGCGGGCCATACGTATTGAATATACGGATGATCCTTGTTTCGAGCTGATGATAATTATGATAAGCCATCGTTATGCTCTCCATAAAGCGTTTGGCTTCGTCATATACACCGCGAGGACCTATAGGGTTAACATTGCCCCAATATTCTTCCTGCTGCGGATGTACTAATGGATCGCCATATACTTCTGATGTAGAAGCTACCAATATTCTTGCACCCTTTGCCTTAGCAAGACCCAATAAATTATGTGTACCTAAAGCGCCTACCTTAAGTGTTTGGATAGGCATTTTAAGATAATCTATAGGACTGGCAGGAGAGGCGAAATGCAATATGTAGTCGATGTGGCCAGGTACGTGCACGAACTTGGTCACATCATGATGGTAAAACTGGAATTCGGGAAGGGGGAAAAGATGCTCAATGTTTTTTATGTTGCCGGTAAGCAAGTTGTCCATACCCACAACCGTGTATCCTTCCTTAAGAAAGCGGTCGCATAAGTGTGAGCCGAGAAAGCCGGCAGCACCGGTAATAAGTACTCTTTTAGCCATTTAATATTATTAGATTATCTATCAGAATAAATTTTAATCAAGTGAACCTCTTTCACGCACCATAGTAGATTTAGGCAATTTGATCTCGTCCCTGATCTGCGGATGTACCACATTGCGGCCTATGCTTTCGTAGTAAAAGCCAAGCTCGTGCATTTTTTCCAGAGTATACACATTGCGGCCATCGAATATGGCAGGGTGATTCAACAATTCTGAAATTCGGTCGAAATTAGGATTGCGGAACTCGCTCCATTCAGTAACGATGATCAAAGCATCAGTATTGCTGAGCGCATCATACTGATCAGTAGCATAAACAATTTTATCGCCGAAAATAGCTTTTACATTGTTCATTGCCTCAGGATCGAATACACGAAGTTGCGCACCCGCATTCACCAGCTCGTCAATAAGCTCAAGTGCCGGAGCTTCTCGTATATCATCAGTTTCAGGCTTGAAAGCAAGACCCCATATAGCAAAGGCGCGACCGCTAAGATCTGAACCAAAGTATTCTTTTACTTTCCTGCCAAGTATTGTTTTCTGCTGGTCGTTGACCTTCATTACGGTATTTACCAATTGGAAATCGTAATCCATTTCACGTGCAGTCTGTGCCAAAGCTTTTACATCCTTAGGGAAACAGCTGCCGCCATAACCAACACCAGGGAAAAGGAAACGCTTGCCAATGCGGGAGTCACTGCCCATACCTACACGCACCCAGTCAACATTTGCACCTACCTTCTCACATAAATTAGCCATTTCATTCATGAAAGATATGCGCATGGCCAGGTAAGAGTTAGCCGCATATTTCGTCATTTCAGAAGAGCGTTCGTCCATGAAGAAAATGGGATTGCCCTGCCTTACAAATGGCTGATACAGCTCATCCATTAATTTTTTAGCTCTTTCGGAAGAAGTACCTATTACCACACGGTCAGGTTTAAGAAAATCTTCTACAGCGACACCTTCACGGAGAAATTCCGGATTAGATACTACATCAAACAGTTCCCTGTCCAGCTTTTGAGCTAATACTTCGGTAACCTTTTCGGCTGTGCCAACAGGTACCGTGCTTTTATTTACGATTACTTTATAGCTTTTTATCAATGTGCTGAGCTGATCAGCAACACTTAATACAAATTGCAGATCAGCTGCACCGTCCTTACCGGGAGGGGTAGGTAAAGCCAAGAAGATAACCTGGGCATCTTTAATGCCCTGCTCCAAAGAGGTAGTAAATTCAAGTCTTTTCTCTTTTATATTACGTTCCAGTAAAACATCCAGACCAGGTTCATAGATAGGGGATTTACCTGCTTTTAATTGATTGATCTTCTCTTCGTTAATGTCAATACAAACGACATTATTACCTGTTTCTGCAAAACAAGTTCCTGTAACAAGGCCTACGTAACCAGTACCTATTATGGCTAATTGCATACGTTCTTAGTGAAAATTTGGCGTAAAAGTAGGCATAAAAAAATTGGTAAAGCAGGTTAATTCATAATATCAAAGGGATAACAGTAAGTTAATAAATTTTTCTATAATGGTTAAACTTTAATGAGGGACTAGCGTCTCATATTTACAAAAATCAAAACCATGTACATAGCTCAACGAATTAAAACCGGCACCATGCTTATGGCAATTGCCATGCTTAGCCTCAGCGCTTGTAAAAGAAACAATAGTAGTACGGACAGTGCGAGCGCAGATGATGTGGGTACGGTAACAGACCAGACTCAACTGGAGCGGGAAAATAACGATGTAGATAACATAGCCGACGTGGCCTATACAACAGGGGCATCGAACCTGCGCACAACGCCGGCTGACCTGGGAAGCTGTGTAACTGTGACCAGGGATACCAGTGTAATGCCGCACTTGCTGACAATAGACTTTGGTACCACTGACTGCCTATGTGCCGATGGACGCTATCGCAGAGGAAAAATACTGGTGAGCTATACTAAAGGATACAAGGACTCTGGAAGCGTGCGGATAATAACCTTCAGCAATTATTATGTGGACGAAAACCAACTGACAGGGAAGAAAACCGTAACCAATATGGGGACCAATTCAATAGGCCAGTTTTACTATGACATAGAAGTGAACGACTCGCTGATACTGAGTGGCGGCGGCACTATAAGCTGGACCAGCAGCCGCACACGTACCTGGATAGAAGGCTACAAGACAGCCTTGCGCGGCGATGATGTATATAATATAGCCGGCAGCGCCACAATAACCAGAGCAAGTGGTAAAACAATAAGTGTGAATATAACTACACCGTTGCGCGTAGCTGTAGATTGCCCATGGATAGAAGCAGGTGAAGCAACTATAACCAGGCCATCAGGCGGCGTAATGACCATAAACTATGGTACAGGTACCTGTGACAGGCTGGCGACAGCAACTATAGGCGGACATACCTATAGCATCACATTGAAATAGTAATTTCTATTTTGTGTTGTATAAAAAGCCGGGCGACATTTATATGTTGCCCGATTTTTTTATTTACAGGCAGCTCAAAAGAATATTGCAGGCATCTTTTATTTCTTCTTCTGTTATAGTGAGGGGAGGGGCAATGCGAATACAATTGGCTGCGAAGAGGAACCAATCGGAGAATAAGCCTTTATGGAGGCATGCGCTTAATACCTGCATTACTTTATCTGCAGATTCCAGCTCTATCGCGAGAAGCAGGCCTTTGCTTCTTATTGCTTTAATGGCGGGGTGAATTAATAGCGTATGGAATAACTGCTCTTTGGCTGCAACCTGTTCCGTAAGCTGCTCACGAAGCAACACCTGCATGGCAGCCATGCCGGCAGCACAGCACACCGGGTGGCCACCAAATGTGGTAATATGCCCCAATACCGGGTTAGCAGTAAGCGTATTCATCAATTCGGTGGAAGCAACAAATGCACCTAAAGGCATGCCGCCGCCTAATGCCTTGCCCAGCAAAACGATATCGGGAATGATATTGAAATGCTCAAAACCCCATAGACTACCTGTGCGGCCAAACCCGGTTTGTATTTCGTCCATAATCAGTAGGGTGCCGGTATCTGTGCATTTTTTCCTGAGGCGCTGCAGCCATGCTTCAGCAGGAACAATAATACCAGCTTCGGCCTGAATGGTTTCAATAATTACACATGCTGTATGTTTGTTAATAGCATCAATTAATTCATCAGAATTGTAATCATAGCGCCATACACCGGGCATGAGGGGACGAAAAGCATTGCGCCAATATTCGCTGCCCATAACGCTTAATGAACCCAATGTATTGCCGTGATAAGCATTATTGCAGCTGATGATGTCTGTACGGCCTGTAACCCTGCGTGCAAGCTTTATTGCGCCTTCTGTTGCTTCGGTGCCTGAATTAGTGAAATAGACACAATTGAGTGATGCAGGCAAATGCTTTGCCAGTAACTCAGCATACTTTACCTGCGGGCTTTGTATGAGCTCGCCATAAACCATGACATGCAGATATTGCTCTGCCTGCAGTTTAATAGCAGCAACCACATCAGGATGACAATGGCCAATATTGCAGACACTAATACCGCCAATCAGATCCAGATATTTTTTTCCGTCTGCATCAAATAAGTAATTGCCGGAGGCTGCAACAATTTCTAACCCAACTGGGGCAGGGGAAGTTTGTGCAACATGCTGCTGAAAAAGCTGTCGTGTATTCATGACCTATAAATTATGCGGGCTTCAGGCCAAGCTCCGCTGCTTTCTGTAATAAAAATTCATGGGCTGCATCGTACGCATTTGGTATGATGCCATCAAGAATAGCTTCGCGCACTGCGGTCTTGAGAATACCCACTTCACGTGATGGCTGCAGGTTGAAGAGCTGCATGATCTCTTCGCCGCTAATAGGTGGCTGCCAGTTACGGATGCGGTCTTTCTCTTCTACCTCTTTCAAGCGCTGTTTTACCAGTGCAAAGTTTTCGAGATAGCGTTTTACTTTGAATTTGTTTTTCGAGGTAATATCGCTTTCACACAATATCATTAAATCTTCGAGGTCATCACCGGCATCGAACAGTAGACGGCGCATGGCAGAGTCTGTTATGTCCTCCTTACTCAGGCTTATGGGGCGCAGATGCAATGCCACAAGCTTAGCCACATACTTCATCTTTTCATTTTGCGGCAAGCGAAGCTGGCGGAAAATGCGTGGTGTCATCTTTTCGCCCACTACCTCGTGGCCGTGAAAAGTCCAGCCGTGACCATCTTCAAATTTCTTAGTGGCCGGCTTGCCTATATCGTGGAGTATGGCAGCCCAGCGGAGCCATAAGTCGTTACTGCGGGCAGCGACATTGTCGAGCACCTGCAATGTATGGTAAAAGTTGTCTTTATGCCCTTTGCCTTCTACTATCTCAACGCCGCTTAATTCTACGAACTGAGGGAAGAATTCCTTTAGCAAACCGCTTCGGAAGAGCAGATCAAAGCCTACAGATGGTACGGGTGCATTGACGATCTTGTTCAGCTCATCAGTAATGCGCTCTTGTGATACTATTTTAATGCGTTCCTTATTCCGGTTGATGGCATCCCAGGTTTCTTTTTCCAAAGAAAAGCCGAGCTGTGTGGCGAAGCGAATGCCCCGCATCATGCGTAGCGGATCATCTGAAAAAGTAATGTCCGGGTCTAAGGGGGTGCGTAATATTTTATTGTTGAGATCAGTGATGCCATTGAAAGGATCTACCAGCTTGCCATAGTTGTTTTTATTAAGGCTGATAGCCAAGGTATTTACCGTAAAGTCTCGGCGTTTCTGGTCATCTTCAATAGTGCCGACGCTTACTTCCGGCTTGCGTGAATGATTTTGATAGGATTCTTTGCGGGCACCTACGAACTCGACATCAAAATCTTTGTATTTGAACTGGGCTGTGCCAAAGGTTTTGAAAAAATTAACTGATGGCCTGGACGCCAGGGAAGCAGCAACTGCATGGGCCAGTGCAATACCATCGCCTGTGCATACGATATCAATATCCTTATCAGGGCGGCCTAACAGTTTATCACGTACAAAACCACCGATTACATAACAATTCACTTTCAGTCCTGCTGCGACATCTGCTATGTGTTCGAATAGTTTGCTCTCCTCTTTTGTACACGATATATCCATAATTGCGGCAAAGCTAAGATTAATCTTAAGGTCTTAAAACATTAAAGCTGCCATCATCCATGATGCGAATGAGGCGTGATGGCGGTTTGATTTCAGTATCGTTTTGCCTGTATTTTACTACATAGTCAACGTTGTCAACAATTTGTTTGTCGATCGCATCGAAGATGGCTGCTGTTGGTTGGCCGCTAATATTGGCAGAGGTAGATACAATTGGTTTTCTGAAGCGTTTTATTAAAGCTTTGCAGAATGGGTCTTTCGCTATACGGATGGCTATGCTACCATCTTCTGAAACTACATTATCAGGGAAGCCAAGCGCGCCATTATAAATGACGGTGGTTGGCTTGTCAAAATTTTCAATAATATCAATAATGTCAGGTGGAGGTGCTGCGATATATTTAAGCACATCCTTTGGTTCAGCAAGAAGGATGATAAGGCTTTTTTCTTTGGGGCGATTCTTTAATGCAAATATTTTATCAACTGCCTGCTCATTTAGTGCATCGCAGCCAAGGCCCCAAACAGTATCAGTGGGGTAGAGGATAGT
>JBQCEX010000440.1:0-7588 GCA_051959855.1 Flavipsychrobacter sp.
GGGGAACAGACCAAAAGGCAAATAAATAGGTGTGGGTATGCCCTCAACCTCAATATTAGCTGCGCCAGAAGCTATAATGCGTCCCGGGATAACCTTTATTTTCCTCGCAACAATACCAAAATGCGGTGTATCTAGCGCACAGGTAGTATACACATTTTTATAGCCGTAAATTGACTGATCCGGATTGCGCTTTACCTGCTCGCTATGCACAAAGCCTTCACCGTATTGGCTACGCACTTCACGTACCAAACCTTTTTTAGTTTTAAAATTGTAGAGCAGGGAATCGTAGGTAAATTTTTCTTTGCCCTGAGAAAAGGACGGTCGCTCCGGGTTTGTTGCGAGGGTATCTTTAAGCGGCTCTGCTGACACTATATTAGTTGACTGGTCAAACTTTATACGACCGGCCTTCACTTCCATATCAGTATAATTTACCTTGGCATTGCCATAGAGATAAAAAAGATTGCGGCGCATATCAAGCACAGCAGAATCCTGAGACTCTGCTTTTACCACATCTGTCATTTCATCTTTGGAAATGCGGATTCCGAGTTGTTGCTCCAATCTTGCCCGTTTAGAGGTGTCGGAAATTTTAGACGTATCGCGATTAAGTAGCGTATCAGTATTTAATACTAAAGAATCGGCAGTAAGGCTATCCCTGCTTTGCAGTACTGAATCAGCAGTCATAGAAGGCTTTACGACCTGCGCGTTAGCCTTTTCTTTTGTTAAGGCTACGATAAAAAACATTACCAGCACCAGGGCCAGGTAATGCAACAAAGCAAATTTTGGAATAATTTTACCGCACAAGCTCATGAACGCGCAAAAATAGTTATTTGCTCACTACGTTTTATAGTTTGTATATTTATCTTAATTGTTATTTTAATTATGCGCATTAAACTGTTATTACTCATTGTGGCAATGAGTATAATACCCTACTTGCTTTTTGCTAACGGAAAAAAGATTACAAAAATTGTGCTGGATGCGGGTCATGGCGGCCATGATGTGGGAGCAAGAGGTCAATTTTCAGAAGAAAAGAATGTAACCTTGGGGGTGGTGTTGCACCTTGGTAAAATAATGGCTGACAGTATGAAGGATGTAAAAGTGATATACACCCGCACTACGGATGAGTACCCCAGCCTTGTGGACAGGCATGAAATAGCGAATCAAAGCAAAGCAGACCTGTTCATATCAGTGCATGCCAACTCTACTGCGGATAGAATTACCAGGGTATTTGAGGGCTACCGTACGGTGAAGCGTGGCAGGAGAAGAATAAAGCAAAAAGTATATAGCGTAGTGCGTCACCATGAGCAATATACCAGCAGGGGAGTGGAAACTTATGTACTTGGATTGCACCGTAATTCACAAAAAGAGGAAGCTATAGGCGAATATGGTGACAGTGTAACCTCAGAACCAGGCTTACTAAACGAAAATGACCCCCAGACAGCAATAATAGTGGCCCAGTATATACAAACCTTTCAGAGCCGGAGCATATCCCTGGGCACTAAGATACAGAACCAGTTTGCTATGGAGGGCAGAAATGATCTCGGGGTAAAGCAAAAAGGACTGGAAGTGCTGGCAGGCAGCGCAATGCCTGGCGTGCTGGTAGAGGTGGGTTTTATCAACAATCCTGATGAGGAGGCATATTTAAATTCAGAAAAGGGACAACAAGAAGTGGCACTCGCAATATACAGGGGTATAAAGGCCTACAAAGCGGAAGTGGAGAGATAGTATAAAAAATTATCTTTAACGCTTGTTATGTAAATTCCCGGTAATAGAATATATTAACGCCAGAATAGCAGTCTGCCGCAATAAAAAATCTGTTACAGATTGCATTTTAAATTTGTTTCTTTTATCTTTAAGCTCCGTAAAAACTTTCTGGATTAATGAAAGCTCGTTTAAAACTAATTATCCTCTCGGCGTTTGGCACTATTGCTGCTTTTTCGGCAATCACATATACTTCCTGTACACCTGATAAATGCAAATCTATCGTTTGTGCCTATGGAGGCGTTTGTAATGATGGGGTTTGTACATGCCAGACAGGCTATGAAGGTGTTCAGTGTGAAACAGTTAGCAGAGATAAGTTCATTGGCAGGTGGAACGTTACAGAAACAAGTACTCTTAATCCAGGCACCCATAATTATGCAGTTTCCCTGGAAGCTGCTACATCCGGCATTACAGACATTAAAATATCAAATTTCTATAATCAACTAACAAGCAATGTAAATGGCTCAGTAAAGGGCGATACTATTTATATACCGCTGCAGGTGGTTAATAATGACACTATTCAGGGTAATGGCTACGTTATACCTGATCCTCATTATACTAACCATGCAAAAATGGTTCTATACTATTCAGTAAGAAATGGTCATACCGATAACTTTGGTCTCAATGGCGGTTCGCCTTCAGTTTGGGAAAAATAATTCGATACATATTTTATAGTAAAATCCCCATAACGGTTGTTATGGGGATTTTTATTTTGGTTTATATCTGCGCTAGCATAATTTTTATCCAGCCATGCAATAAAATAGACAGAGGGCACAAGTGCCCTCTGTCTATTTTAAGCCTTTAATAAATATCTTTTAGGCACCAATGTTTTGCTTCTTCTTTGTTAGCTGATTCCATATGCTGAGTAAAAATCCAAGCACCATAACCACCACACCCAACCACAGCACATTGATATATGGGAATAAGAGCGCTTTCAGCGTAATATAATCGTCATTTGCATGGGTTTGCTTTATCATAATTTCCGCTGCATTCTGTGCAGGAATTATCTTATTAAAACGTACATACAGTCCCATTGACTTCAAAGTATCTTCTATTGGCGCCTCGTATTTATCCCTGATCAAATAAATGGGTGCTAAATTTTGTACGGGTCCCTTAAGATCAAAGACACCTAGTTTAGCTGCGACGGCTATATCGCCTGAAGCAGGAGTATAGCGAGGATCGTTTATAGAAGTATTGAAACCATTAAATATAACATAGCCATTATTTACAAAGATGGTATCACCCGCATGCACAATGTGGCTTTGATACTTATTAGTGTCTTCGTTATTCTTTACACTAATAGAGGTGACATAAGTAAAGATATCATGGTCCAAATAGTGCCTGGTGGCCGGATTAGGAGTAATACCCATATTCTCCGTTTTCTTATTCACAAAAGCATCAGGATATAATCTAAAATGCTCCACTTCCTTTTTTGTACTAGGATCGATGCGTTTGTAGTCAACCACATAAAAAGTGCGGGCATCTTTTTCGGAGGTAGAATCGCCCTGGTAAGTGGCTACATAGTCACCCATTACTACGGGCACGCCATTAAACATTAATACGTTATCCCTGCTTTCTTTGGCATCTGCTTCAGCAGAACCTTTACCGAGCTGGAAGGTTTCGCCTAAAGTATTGATGGAGATAACCTGCTTGTTATACGACGAAAGCAAAATACCTAATAGTACCATAGCAAAGCCTAAGTGGGCTACAGACGGGCCCATCTTTTTTAACTTACCTTTTTGAATGGCAATGCCGTAATATATATTGGCTACGATACCATAGCAGGCTGCAAAAAGCATTAAATCATATTGCCAGCCAGTAATCTTTTGCCCTATGCCGATGAATATAGTAAGCGCGAGCGCAACAACGGCAGTAAGTCCTAAGCGACGGGCAGCAGTCTTAACATCGCTGTGCCGGAACTTAAGATACAGTATAGTAGCTGATAGCAAGCCCACAATAATAGCTACCCAAATCTGGATGCTATTATAATGCTGTACCGGATTAACCGGGGGAGCGACATCCTTACCTGTTATCCATTTAGCCAAAGGAGACCATACAGGTATAGATGTGGTAATAGATATCTGTACAGAAGACAATAACAGGATAAAAGAACCCACAAACATCCAGAATTCACGAGACCATGTTTCTTCTTCCGTTTTTACTCTTGGCAATACCTTCCATCTTTTTATCATTAAACCTATGGAAAGTATGAGCAACACACCTATAACTATTAAGAGATGATAAGTAAGCGCCTTGCCGTCACCAGTAAAGGCATGTACAGATGTTTTACCCAAAATACCTGTACGTGTAAGGAATGTAGAGTACCATACCAAACAATAAGTGAACAGGAAGAATATAAAAGTGGCAATAAGCGAACGACGGGTAGCCTTATAAATAAGCAAAGTGTGCAAGCCTGCAACCAGTGTAAGCCAAGGCATGAGAGAGGCATTCTCAACCGGATCCCAGGCCCAATAGCCACCAAAGTTAAGTGACTCGTAAGCCCATGCACCACCCATTATGATACCCGTGCCTAATACTGCACCTGAGAATAATGACCAGGTGAGCGCAGGCTTAGCAAACAACTGATAATCGTTTTTCCAAAGAGCTGCTATACAATATGCAAAGGGAACAAGTGTAGATGCAAAGCCCATGAAGAGCACCGGAGGGTGAATAACCATCCAGTAGTTTTGCAGCAGTACATTCAGGCCATTGCCATCATGTATCATGCTCATATAGTTGGGCATAGCGAATATTGGGGCACCCTGCATAGCATTGCGCAACAGCATGAATGGCGTACTGCCCATTTTAATGTCCGGACCAAAGTAGATACCTACTATCATGCTGGCGAGGAAGACCTGCACTAATGATATGATCGTCATCACGCGGGTTTCCAGCAGATGAGATGTGCGCATTACAATGATGCCTAATACGCAATGCCAGAAAGTCCATAGCATGAAGCTGCCCTGCTGCCCTTCCCAAAAACAGGAGAGTAAATATTTGGTAGGGAGCGCGCGGGATGAATGCTCCCAGGCATAATGATATTCGAAAAGGTGATTGGCAATGATATAATAGAGCGTAGCAAAGATGCCTACTACCGCTATGGAATGTATAAGAAAGCCACTGCGGCCCAATATACGCCAGGTGCTGCTATTGGTGAGATCACGATCTTCTGACCGAACGGCGCTGAAATAACTGAATGTACTAAAGAGCGCTGCTACGAAAGACAGGATAACAAAAAAATGACCCAGGTACCCGGGCCATAAATGTTCCCCAATATATTGCGTTGTATTCAAGTTAGGTGGTTAATTGATGTGAGTGAAACATGGCTTAGCTTTGATTACCTACTGCAACCATATCTTTTTTGTATTTAGACGGGCACTTCATCTGGATCTTCGAGCAATGGAAAGCGCCATTCTGTTCATAGCCGGTCATCACTATCTGCTCTGATTTTTCGATATCAGTAGGCTTAGTACCATTAAAGATCACTTTATTGACATTGCCTGCCTTGTCCTTTACATAAAATGTGAAATGATTCGGATCGATGGTAGGATCATAAACCATGGCCTTATCTTTCTGCAAAACGCCTATGACGTGGTAAGACTTACCCGGCTGTGCAGCAGCAGAAGCAAAGGTTTCATAAGTGCTAAAATCGCCGAACATACTCACAATAACACATACGGCAGCAGCGACTAAAACCAATAAAACAATGTGTGACTTTTTCATAAAACTTATACGCTGATAATGCGGCGTTTATAAAAGGGAAGCCAACGCCTTCATTATTTAATTTTCTGTATGCAAAGGTACGGAAAACCGATTTGTTTGATTTAAGTTTTAATTTCGCGTCCTATATATAGAATTTATATGGCAGACCTTTTAAATTTCGATCCTAATTCAGTCGGATTAAAATCTAATAACATATTTGGGCTTCCTTTCAGTGAGGATGAAGCTGCGGTGGTTTTGCTGCCCATTCCCTGGGAAGTGACAGTGTCTTACAGGCAAGGAACTGCCCGTGGACCTGAATATATATATGATGCATCTATGCAGGTGGACCTGTATGACCCGGATATGACCGACGTGTGGAAAAAGGGGTTTCATATGCTGCCAGTAGATAAGAATATACGTCGCAAGAGTGACTACCTGCGCCAGTGTGCACAACTTATCATTTCTCATATAGTGGAAGGTGGCGATGTATCGGAAAATGAGCAGCTATCTGAAAAAATGGTGGAAATAAACCAGGGTAGCACGATGCTGAATAACTGGGTATATGAAATGACGGCAAGCCTGCTGAAAGAGGGTAAAAAAGTAGGCCTGATAGGTGGCGACCATAGTACACCACTTGGCTTCATTAAAGCCCTAGGTGAGCTGCATAGCGAATTTGGCATACTGCAGGTAGACGCACATGCTGACCTTCGCGAGGCCTATGAAGGGTTTACCTACTCGCATGCTTCAATTATGTATAATGTACTAAAAGAAGTACCGCAGGTAAAAAAACTGGTGCAGGTAGGCATACGGGACTACTGTGACGAAGAACTGATGATGGTGAGACAAAATCCTGACCGTATTGCTACCTTCTTCGATAAGGATATAAAGGAACAGCAATTTGAAGGGGTTACCTGGAAAAGTATTTGTGAGCAAATAGTGAGTGAGCTGCCGCAAAAAGTGTATATAAGCTTTGATATCGACGGTCTTGATCCTAAACTTTGCCCGAATACCGGGACACCGGTACCAGGCGGTTTCGAGCTGGAACACATATTTTATCTCTTCAAAAAAGTAAAGGAAAGTGGCAGGGAAATAATAGGCTTTGACCTGAACGAAGTATCGTGCGGGGAGCATAACGTGGATTGCATAGATGATATAGTAGGTGCACGATCTCTGTACAAGCTATGCAACTTACTGGCAAGCTAAAGGAAAGACAATATTTTCTTCAAAGGAGTGCTAATAGCGCTCCTTTATTTTTTGAAAAAATAATAGACGGAATTATTGAAATCTGTTACTTTTATTTGCTATGGAACCAACGGTAACTACTGCAACAGCAGTGCCCATTACATCGAACAAGAAAGTGCACCGTGCGTGGTCTATGTATGACTGGGCAAATAGTGCCTACAACCTCGTCATTACATCTACCATATTTCCTGCTTACTACAATGCCATAACTACCACAAAGGATGGTGATAAAGTAATAAGCGACAATGTGCATTTCTTTGGATTTACCTTAAAGAACAGCGCACTCTTTGATTATTCTATTGCAACAGCGTATCTGATCATTGCGCTTATCTCCCCTATTCTATCTTCTATAGCTGACTATAAAGGAAATAAGAAGCGCTTTATGCAGTTATTTTGCTATCTAGGGTCTCTTGCCTGCTGCGGATTATTTTTCTTTAAAAAAGAAACACTGGAATGGGGTATTATCTGTTCTGCCTTTGCGGCGCTGGGCTATTGTGGCAGTCTTGTGTTTTATAATGCTTACTTACCAGAAATAGCACTGGAAGAAGAAAGAGATAAAGTGAGTGCGCAAGGCTTTGCATATGGCTATATAGGCAGTGTATTATTACAGATCATCTGTTTTGTATTTGTTTTGGCGCCTGGTTTATTCGGCATAACGGATGGCAGCCTACCTGCACGAATTTCTTTTCTGCTGGTAGGATTGTGGTGGATGGGCTTTGCACAAATACCATTCTCAAGACTGCCTAAAGGCGTGGCACTAACAAAAGATACGAAACACAATGTATTGGTAAACGGCTTTCATGAGCTAAGAAAAGTATGGAGACAGTTAAAAGAAATGCCTGTCCTGAAGACCTATTTGCTTGCATTCTTTTTTTATAGCATGGGA
>JBQCEX010000441.1:0-13899 GCA_051959855.1 Flavipsychrobacter sp.
GCTCCAACAATTCAGCAGGGAACATATCAAGTGGAACATATCGATCTTTATTGTCCGGACTAGGAATTTTAACGCCATTAACAAGCGTTGTGTTATACTTTTTATCCATGCCACGGATGACTGCGTACTGTGAACCAGAACTGTTACTTTCAACTGACACGCCAGATACACGCTGCATTGCTTCCGATACCGTTATGTCTGGCGATATTTGAATAGCTCTTGCAGAAAGTATATTCATTACATTATCTGCGTTCTTTTCTTTGTTGTTAGCATAAGCATCCGAACCACCTTCCGCTTTTGCAGTCACCTCCACTTGTTTCAATTCCCTGGATGTTGGTTCCTGATATACGTCCAGTCTTACAACTTCATCATTTGTTTTCAGTTTTATAAGAGTATCAACTGCCCCGTAACCCATATAGCTTATTGTTAGCTTATAGGTGCCTGCTTCCAGATTAGAAATGTGATATGAACCATCTAATCCCGTTATTGCAACCTTATTAAGAGATTTTATTACTACGTATGCACCTATTGCTTGTTCCTTTGTGGCCTTATCATAGACATGCCCTTTTATTTCTCCTGCATACGAAATGAGTGCATTAAAAAAAATCAGAAATATAACTACACAGATACGTAGAAGTTTGTGCATTGCCTTTTTAATTTCGGGCAAATGTCTAAAGCGGGAAGGAAATACACAGTAGTGTTATCTAGATTTTATAATTTGATAAAGCTCCAATAATAGAAAGGAAACTATTAAATAACATTATAGTAACGCGGAGGTTACAATGGTTGGGTATGACTTAAGATAGAACGCACTCTTTTTCTTTTTCGTTTATTGAAAAGAATGTGCCTGAAAATGCAGACAAGCGTAACGAAAAAGATAAAATAATTTGCGGCATAAGCATAAGTAATGCCTTTCAATCCAAATTGATTGATGAACAACAATCCTAACAAAACGTACAAAACATGAAATGCTATCTCGGTAATAATATACAGTTTGGTCATTGACTTGGCTAACATTAGGTATGCAAGTATCCAGGTGGCAACTTTTAAAACATCTCCTATCATCTGAAAAAGAAACAGGTCATTCATGGAGGTAAAGGCGCTTGAGAATAGCAATCTGATAATGAAAGACCGGAAGATATATATAGCTATGCAGCAAACGACCATCACAGGAATTATCATTTTGTATCCCGTATGAATTTCATGTCTTATTTCCCTTTTTGTTTTTAGCGCTGATAGCTTTGGCAGATAATATATAGAAATAGCTGAAGAAGCTAATAAAAGGTAAGCATTGGATATACTATTTACGCCTTGCCATATACCCGCCGACTGAACAGACAAATGGCGAATTATATGCTGACGCAAGATAATTTGCGATAGTGGTACTGTAAGTGCAGATACAATCGCCATAAGGCTAAAAGCAGATAATTTTTTTAACATGCTCTTATTAATCTTACCAAATAGAAAGGATAGTTTAAACCAACTGCGTTTTATTAAAACATAGCCTGAGACCAAGAATACCAGCGACTGTGCCAGTATAATGGAAAGCAAGGCACCGTAAATCTTAAAATAATAAACCAGCGCTACCGTGAATAACAAACCCGCTACGTTAGAGATTACGTTAACGTAAGAAAAGACTCTTATATCGCCTCCTCCATTTAGAATAGACAAGAATAAACTGTTAAGGGCATATAGAACTATAGAGCAACCAAAAATGGCAAAAATAGATGTGTAAGCGCCTGAATCGAACAGATATCGTGATAAAATTCCGGAGAATAAAATCAGCAGCAGGCCTATAAAGCCTGAAGTGTATAAGGTTACCTTAAAAGACGCACTTAGTAAACAAGAAATTTTTTTTTCGTCATTACTATACTCAGCCGTGTATTTTACAACGCCTGTATTTATACCCCCGTTTGCAAAGGTCGTTGATATGTTTATAAAATTATTGAACTGACCAAGCAATGCTACGCCGGTTGGCCCGGTACAAACAGCTACAACTTTGCCAGCTACTATACCCGCTACTGTGCGAATAAAAGTAGAGATTACAGAATAGAAGGATGTTTTAAATAAGTTCACGTTGCAGGGTTACAATGGATTGCAAAAAACAGGAATAAACATTGCATATACCAACCATACAAAACGCTTAACAAATGATTTGTATTACATTAACCATTAATTATCATAACAACACTTATTTTCTTTGATAAATTTCGTAATCTCCTAGCGTTCTATATAATGTATATCGTGCATTTGTAAATGGCAAAGAATCTATATTTAGCCTTACATAATATTGCTCATTGTCGAAATTACAGTTATTAGTTATGCATCCTTTCTTTTTACACAGATAATACCAATAGAAACACTCATCTGAAAAGTATACCGTAGCACCTGCTGGGATGAAGGCCATTCCTCGTTCTGTGAGCGTTTTGTATTTAGAATTTATATCGTTGTGATACAGCCATGTACTCACTCTCTCTTCATTCTTAATACCAAAATGAACACCTAATGATACAATAAATAAGGACATACCTAAAACAGGGACATATTTTAAATGCCATATGGTGTCCAATTTCAACATCAATAAATAAAGCACATAAATACTTAACGCTAGGCTAATATTGATCTGTGCGCCCATAGACCGATCTATAGGATATATCTTCATCACATATGCAATAGCAATGCTACTAACCCACATAGAGATATAGAAAAATACCAGAATAAGATTTAGTTCGCTTTTATAGAAGAAAAATAAAGCAAGCGGCAAAAGGAAAACGACAAGATCGCCAATGTTATCAGCAAGAATAAAATTGGCTGAATAGTAGTTAAGATAATCTGTAAAAATCCTTATTCCTTCAGTATAAAATTCTTGCAAAGTAAACGTATTAGCGGATACATATTTATTACCTATTAAAGAATGCAGGCCAGAGAAGCTGAGTGCCGGCAGATATAGCAAATAAACGAAAAGCAGTATAAAAATTTGGCTATATAATAACTGCATTTCAAGCTTTTTTATTTTGAGCATCCATATAACTGTCAAACATAGCAACGCACTATGAAAGCATAAAAATGTGGGAACAGCAAAATAGCCAACTATGCAAAAAGTGCAATACACGTACAACCATCTTTCATGCTTAGTTGATAGATAATTCACAAGAGCAACAAAGGCTATCCAGCCAGATAAATTAATAAGTTCATATCCACGAGCCTCAAATGCAAATCCCCAGATGGGGAATTGAAAGCATACCAGAATTGTAGCAAGTATTACAATCAATCTGTTTTTTATGAGCTGCGTTAGGAAATAATATACAGTAATGACTATTCCATAATAGCAGATAAGTGAAATAATTCTACCCGTTACAACCTTATCAGGACTGCTAAAAAAAATTAATCCATTCAGTAAGTTGAAGAGGAGATGATTATTGGGTAGCATGTAGTAAGAAATTGTTTGAAAAGGGGGCAATGAGGCACAATTAACAGCAGAAAAGACTTCATCGAATCCCTGGTGGACCAAGCCCTTACCCCACACCCAGAAAATGCTACAGGTAATAAAACATATTAATAGAACAGCAAAGTGCTTACGAAAAAAAGAAACACCAACCGGGGGAGATTTGCTCTTCCACCTTTTAACAATCACTATTAAAAGTAAAATTGAAGCTGTAAGACCTATCAAACAAAACGAATTACCATGCTTCTTAACAGCCGGTGTAAAAAAATCTCTCTGCCAATATTGGCTGCGATAGAAACAACTATTCAAATGAAAATACCACGATGACAAATAAGTATAATTCGAAAAAAGATAAAAGAAGCAAAATGAAATAATAGCGATGAGTATAATCATAGCCAAACTCAGATACCATTTAGTCATTATTGCAATTTTAGTTTGGATTTTCCTGAAATATAATCCATATTCTTTTGACGCTAAACCTATATTGACATAACCATCTATATATAAATAAAAAATTAATTTTTATACCTTTAACCATTGCCTTTATAAAATCAGTGGTTATAGCCCATGAAAGAAGAAGTACTTGCCTTATTGGAACAGGCATATAAGTCCCGTATTAGCAATTTGAAATTAAGTATTGAGCTATCGGAAAAAGCACTTGCTATAAGCCATGGTATTTCGAATAATGAACTGGCAGCTAAAAGCTTAAGTCAATTAGCCCTTTTTTACATGATAATGGGCGAGCATGATAAGTCGATGCAACTCTCGAAAGATGCTATAAATTATTTCAGACAACTAAATGACGAAAAGGGAATAGCAGATGCGCAATATAACATTGCGGGTATACATTATAAAACAAACAACTTTCACCTTGGCTTGGTTTATCTTATCGATTGCCTTGGCACTTATAGAAAGTTTAAAGACCATTACAATGAGGCAAGAGTGCAAAAATCCCTGGGGACAATATTTGAATATATTGGAGACCAGAGAAAAGCTATTAGTGCTTATGAAAGCGCTATAGAGGCCGGCCTGAAAGCCAATGACATGAACCTTGTTTCTAATGCCTACAACCCTTTGTCAGGCATATACCTGAAACAAAGGGATATAAAAAAGGCAATGGCCTTAATCACAGAATCAATAACCATTAAGCAAGCCACAGGGGATATAAGGGGACTAGCTTTTGCCCTATACGGCAGAGGCAAAATATACACAGTCATAAAAAAATATAGCGATGCGGAGAACGATTTTAAAAAAGCTCTGATAATACATCAGGAAATGGGTGATCACCTTGGCATTGCAATGACATACAGAAAATTAGGTATTCTATACATTGAATTAGAGCTGTTAACCAAAGCAAAAAAGGCATTGAGAAGCGCATTAAAAGTGAGCAGTGATTATAACATTGCAATGGTGCTATTCAAAGCCAGCTATTTGCTATATCAAACGTTCAAAAAAGAAAATGACCATCTGAATGCATTGAAATATCTGGAGCAGTATATCAGGCAAAAGGAGGCTGTAATTAACACAAGCACAATGCAGGTTATAGAAAATTATGAGCTGATAAGTAAAAAAGATGCATTAGAAAAAGAAGCACAAATGGAGCGTGAAAAGATGGAAATACTGCAAAAGAAAGATATAGCAGAGCAGGCCATTAGAGTACGGCAGGAGTTTCTTTCCACAATGAGCCATGAGATACGGACACCTTTAAATGCAGTAATAACAATTAGCTCATTATTGAAAGCTAAATCAAATGAAGAAGAAAAACAGTTGTTAGATTCATTGAAGTTCGCTGCTAACAATCTTTTGCTGATAATCAATGATATTCTTGACTTTACTAAACTTGAGTCAGGAAAGGCTAAAATTGAGTCAAGGCCAAGCAATTTTCAAGTTTTATTGAAAAATATAAAGAATACCTATGACAGTCTTGCAAAAGAAAAGGGCTTAACATTACATTTAAATATTGATCGGCAACTAGGTAAATTTTACGAAGTAGATGAAACTAAGCTATCTCAAATATTAGGTAACCTGGTAAGCAACGGAATAAAATTTACAGAAAAGGGTCATGTAAATATAGAAGTAGAAAAGAAGGAAAGAGAGGATGAATATGACCAGATAACCTTCAGAATACAAGATACTGGTAATGGCATAGCAGAACAAAACCTTATCAAAATTTTTGATAGTTTTTTCCAGCCACAATCCGTCACAACCAGGAAGCAGGGAGGTTCGGGACTAGGACTCGCTATAGTAAAGCAATTGATAGAATTGCACGGTAGCAAGGTGCATGTGAAGAGCGAGCTGAATAAAGGTTCGGAATTTTATTTTGATCTCAGGTTGAAGCGTACATCCAAGCCAAATGTTGTACAAGTTAAAAACCTGGATGAATTGAAGAATAAAAGTGCACTTATAGCTGAAGACAATATGATAAATGCCATGGTACTCACCAAGCTGCTATCAAAATGGGGTATAACTGCCGTACACGCAAAGAATGGTATAGAAGCCGTTGAGAAAAGCAAGGAGAAGGCTTTTGACTATATTCTTATGGATATACATATGCCTGAGATGAATGGTTTTGATGCAACGCAACTAATTAGAAGCCATGGAAGCATCAATAAAGAAGCTCCAATTTTTGCACTAACTGCAGATATCACGGCCCAGCATATGGATGAATATGAAATGCTTTTTAACGGCTTCCTTAATAAGCCTATAGAAATAGAGAAACTATATGAGGCACTTATAAAAGTCTAATACTAAGCACGGTTTCGCTTTATCTCTTCCAGCATATCTATAATTCTATCCAGCTTTTCGATTTCCAGGTTGTTTAGTTTTATCTGTAATGCTTCAATTTCCTGTTTTGCTTCAAGATTAGTCTGATAGTCGGCATGTGCCTGCGCACGGTCACGTTCACTTTGTCTGTTTTGAGACATCATGATAATTGGAGCAGCATATGCGGCCTGGGTAGAAAACAGTAAATTCAATAGAATAAAAGGATAGGCATCCCAATGGTAAAAGAAACCTACAAGATTTAGTCCCATCCAGACGATAACAATAATAGTTTGAATAATAATAAACCTCCACGATCCCATGCCGGTTGCCACTGCATCTGCAAGCCTGTCTCCATAACTTAATGCTTCTTTATGTTTTTCATGCCAGGTTTTCCCTTTCATCAATTTTTTATACAAAGGTACTGCGGATATGTCTACTATTCAGTAAACATACAGACCATTTACATATGGTGCCTGCGGTGCATCATATGATGGTGGTGGTGATAATAGTGATGATGCACACGATGATATCTATGATACTTATGGTGCATCTGGGCATTAGCTGCCGAGGTATTAATGCATATTATAGCCAGCAACGTTAATAAAGTTTTCATATTTTTTTTCAATTAAAACCAAAATTGTGCCAAACAATCAACTACTTTAACTTACTGAAAAGGCCTTTTTTCTTCTTTTTACCATCTGTCTGCACCTTGCCATTTGTCACCAACGATACAATTTTTTCATGCCTTATTATTATCTTGTTGATACCGAACCTTACATTCTTTACTATTGTCGGCATAAAGGGCGTGGTAATATCTCTTGGCGTGTAAGTGTCTGCTGTGCGAGTATCACCGCCTGGCATAGGATTATCTCTATAAACAAACAACGCATTGGCAAATGCGGATGCCAAAGGTTTTGATTTTAACTTATCTCCATCTACCGGTTTTTCCATGGTTAATTTGAGATTGGTATAGCGCATATTTAATATTGAACGCGTATAGCTTTGATTTCCTGTTACATTGACATTCATCTCGCCAAGCTGCATGGAATCCAGTTGTAATAAAGATAGCGGACGAGTAACATTATTGATTTGCCCTGCATGGAGATTTCTAATGCTTGCCTGAATATCAAATGCCCCCGTTGTGTCTGGTAATTTTAGCTGAACTGTAGCACTGATAGTACCAGTACGATACACCTTAGCGTTAGCTTTGGCAACAAGCAATTTATTCTTTCTTATTACTGTATCGATATTAGCGAGGTTATTAAGTGTTACATTTATTTTGTCTAAATCCAACTTTCCCTCCTGCATACTTTCTTCGTTGAGCTCAGTATATAGCACATATCCATCAGTGACTTTGATATTGGGTATATCAAGCTGTACAGAAGCAGTTCGAATTATCCTGGATGGGTCGTCTTTTACTGCATTGGTGGGATGCGCCGGTGGCAGATAGCTAAAGTATAAAGAGACATACGGATGAATGAGATGTATTGTACTCCTGAGCTTTTCATTATGAATCAGTTGCTGCCACTTAAAATCAATTAATTGAACTTTGCTTATGCGCGCATGGCAAATAGTGGTACGGTGGCCTACAATACGATAGTATGCAGCATTGTTCATAGTTGGTGCTATGTTTACATCAGCCAGCGAGAGCTGTTCTTTAGCAGTATTTAAATAAAAGGATCGCGTCTTAAACGCATATAGCATAGAGGGCTTGTGGAAAAGAAAAGCCGACGAATCGATGATACAGGACCTGGCTAACAGGAAACGTGTAGTATCTTCATGTTCGCTATCCAACAGCCATTCATTCAATATTCCTTTGCCGCCCTGCAGCCGACAAATAAAGCTATCTTTTTCTTTTGTAAATGATTTGAAAGAGATATCCGGGTTAATGATCTGAATAGTGGAGGCGAACAACCTCTTTATTTCCGCACTTTTCTTTTTTTCAGGTTGTAGCTTTGAAGAATCTACTTCATGATACCGTGATGTTATTACCACCCTAGGCTGCCATATATATGCGCTGCCACAGGAGAACTCTTTGCTGGTAAGCAGTTTTGCCCAAACGATATTATTGATCTGCAGCTTCGGCACATAGAGGTCTACTGTTATTCTGTTATGTTTGCCTGTTTCTCTATGATATTGCATACAGTTAGTATCAGCCTTTAGCGTGATGCCTGTAATAGTGAGGCGCCGGGTGAAGATATTGATGCTGATATCCTGCACAGTGGCGTGATAGATGCTATCTGTACCTTTAGCCACCCACACAGGAATATTGCCTTCTATAAATCGCTTGTAACGTGCGGATATCCAGGTAAGAATACCCAACACTAAACCGGCTATAACCAGAACAATCGCAAGACCTGTAATTACTTTCTTTCGCTTTGCCACGAATGAACATGATAAAATCTGTGCCAGATGATTTTTAGCGATTTATTCATAAAGCAAATTGAACATATCTCATCCTCGAGCTACTGTAATTCGCCTGAAAGCCATAGCTTAAAGTCAGCCGCACGCTCTGTACTTACCACCGGGATTTCCTTAGCCTCAGGGGTAAGTTTAACTATAACCCGCGCCTTATTAAACACCTTCATTTCTGCAATAGCTTTAACACTTATCAGATACTGACGATTGATACGGAAAAAATCCAGGGGGTCCAACATTTTTTCAAGGGCATCCAGGGTGTAATCAAGGGGGTACTTATGACCATCAAATGTGCGGGCAAAACTGGTGCGGTTCTCCGTGTAGCAATATGCAATAGTTTCCACAGGTATTGTTTTTAAGGTATCCCCAAAGCGAACAATAAACCTGCGTTTGTAATTACCACCCTGCTGAAACTTAGCCTGCACCTGTTCCGGTTGATTGAATATGTGCTGCAGCGTGTTGAGCTTTTGAAATGCTTTTTCCAATTCTGCTTTTTTCACAGGCTTCAGTAAATAATCTATACTTGTTGCTTTAAATGCTTCTATAGCATATTTATTAAAAGCCGTTGTAAAAATAATAGGACAGCTAATCTTCACCAGTTTCAGCAGATCGAATGCAGTACCGTCTGCCAACTGTACATCCAGCAGTACCAAATCCGGCATTGGATTTTCAGAAAACCATTTCCAGGCAGACTGTACTGAATCATGATTGGCAACAATTTCGGCAGAGGGAACTATTTCATTCAATAGCTCCGCCAGTCGTTCGCGTGCCGGTTGTTCGTCTTCAATTATCAATAATTTCATAATAATGGCAGTGTTATTACAAATTCATTATTTACTACTCCGTAGGTTACTTGCTTATTGGTAAGCAAGCTATATCGTCTGCTAATATTCTCAAGGCCCAGCCCTGTACTTTTTTCCTTACTTATTTTGGGCTGTATCACATTCTTTACTGTTAGTTCCTCTTCATTTGCAGTAATGTTAATGACCAAAGGCCGGGAAGCTGATACTACGTTGTGCTTTATTGCATTTTCAATTAATAACTGCAATGCGAGCGGTACCACTTTTTTAGACCGCATCAGTTCATCAGGGATATCAACATTTAGCTGCAGTGCATTTCCAAATCTTCCTTTCTGTATGGTAATATACAAATTTAATATAGAGAACTCATCAGCCAGCAATACGAAATCGTTATCATGATAAGCCAGGATATTATGATAAAGTTCTGACAGATGCTCGGTATAACTGATAGCTTTCTTTGGGTCTTTAGCGATGAGGTTGGTAAGCGTATTCAGGCTATTGAATAAAAAATGGGGGTCAACCTGGCTTTTGAGATGTTCGTATTCAAACATGATCCGCTCCTGCTTTAATGCTGCCAGCTTTCGCTGGTTGGCCTCCCGTTGTTTTATATACAGGTAAACCAATAATACACAAGCCAACAACATAGCAGCTATAAACCAGGTTTGCTTCCATAGCGGCGTGCTGACGGTAAAGGAATAGCGGCTTTCCAGCGCATGGCTAAAATCTTCATTGGCCGAGGCCTGAACTATGAACGTATAGCTACCCGGAGGAAGGCGCGGATAAGTGACATCTTCATCCGTTGTTGGTATCCAGCCATCATAATATCCATCCAGCTTGTAGCGGTACCTGATGCTTTTAGGGTGTATGAGGTTGACACAGTAAAAGTGGAAATCGAAATAGTTTTCGTCATAGCGGAATGAATGCTTTTTGTAGGGTGGCTTGAAACAGAGGACCGTGTTATTATTAACATTAGCTGAATCAAACAGCTTCTTCAGCCTGCCCTCATTCTGTATTTTCACTAACTCATCCAGATATTCATTCTTCGGTACGCCTTTACCTGACTTATAATAATTCAATACGCTATTGAGGCCGGCCAGGTTGCAGTACAAATAGGTGTGATCTTTTTCCTGCAGGATGTGCTTTATCCAGCCGGACATAAACAGGAAGAGGAATTCATTATTGATACTCTGCAGGTTTATTACATAGTCGGGAACACTAAGCGTTATATCCGGATTTTTCTCCAGCCAGTATATGATGAAGTTATCTACCTGGTAACGGCGCTTCTTTTCCACATTAAGCGGCGTTTCCTGCAACCAGTCGATAGCCGGGAGGATGTAGGGGCTGTACTGAGAAAAGTCGGCGTGCTTGTTGACCTTCAAATCTTCCGGCAGGCCAAAATGCTGTGCGAACAATACGGCACTACCAAAGGGCAGGGTCAGGAGCAATAACAGTAGTACCAGTCGCTTCATTATACATTTATAGAGCTAAACAAATTACGGAAATTTTGAAATACATCTTGCAGGCATTAAAACAGGCGAAGCTGTTCAGGTGAACTTTTGACATCGTGCAATTCATCAGGGAAATTAGACAAGGAAATACCCAGCAAGCGGACCTTTACATCCTGCAAGTCGGTGGCTGCAAGCAGCTGCTTTGCAGTATTAGCTATTACCTGCAGCTCAGAGGTTGTTTCGGAGAGCGAGAGGCTTCTTGTTATCTGGCGGAAGTCGCTGTACTTGATCTTTAGTGTAATCGTTCTCCCCTTCAGATGATACTTCTGTAAACGATTGCAAACGATCTCCGCAATTCTATCCAGCTCTGCATTCATTTCTGCAACAGTGGTCAGATCATAAGGAAACGTATCCTCCGCACCTACAGACTTGGTTTCCCGGTTGGGATTGACGGGACGATCGTCAATACCACGCACTATCCTGTAATAAAACCTGCCTACCTTACCGAAATACATGACGAGCTCACCTTCTGAGAGCTTTTTAAGATCGGCGCCTGTGTGCAAGCCCATCTGTTTCATTCTGTCGGCGGTAACGCGGCCTACACCAAAGAACTTTTCTACCGGCAAATTTTCCATGAATTCTTCTATGGAAGAGGGTCCAATGAATGCCAATCCATCAGGTTTGTTGAGATCGGAAGCGATCTTTGCAACAAACTTATTGATGGAGACACCGGCAGAGGCCGTCAAGTTCAACTCCTCTTTTATAGCGTTCTTTATCTGCTTTGCTATCTCCAGAGCAGAGCCAATATTCTGCTTGTCCTCCGTCACATCCAAATAGGCCTCATCCAATGACAGGGGCTCGATGAGATCGGTATATCTATAAAATATCTCCCTGATCTTTTCTGAGGCCTCTTTGTACGCATCGAAACGCGGGCGGACGAAGATGACGTGCGGACAAAGCTGTAATGCACGCTTTGAAGCCATGGCCGAACGTATGCCAAACTTGCGGGCCTCGTAACTGGCAGTGGCCACTACCCCGCCCCTGCCCTGCGGCGACCCACCCACAACGATAGGCTTCCCTCTATATTCAGGATTGTCACGCTGCTCGATGGATGCGTAAAAGGCATCCATATCTACGTGAATGATCTTTCTATATTGTTTTGCAGGGCTTATGTCCATACTCTGTTTTCGCCACTCATAAAGTTACTCATTAAACGGGTGCACATGAGTGGATATGTATTTCATAACTATGCTAATTTGGTGATTTCTGTTTGCTGCATTTCATGCAGCACATTCACTTATTTGCCCAATGCCCCAATTTCCCGTAAAAAGAACCATGGGACATTTGGATGTTTGCAAAACAAGCAAAAACCTTATCAACACTACCATATGCCAAAGAAAGCAAATGTAACATTATGCCCCATTTGTGCCCCATCTCTACCCCTATATGTTGCATTTTTATTTCCTGGTTACCATTCATATTCTACGGCTATCTTTTACAATGACAGCACAATTGCAATATCGCATTATTAACAAGCGGTTTCCAAATAATCATATCCACATTTTCGAGAGAGAAAAGGATTTGCTGTGTAATAGTCCGGCGCGAGCCCAAGGGTCTCCTATTGGAAGACCCTTGGGGGAAGTGATATGCGAGGAGCTGAAGGTTTTCCTATCGGAAAAACCTTGGGGGAAGTGGAGGTTTTGTTGTTGTATTTCCTGCGCGAGCGTGTTGGTGAGGACACCAACACGGGAGGAATCTGCATTATGCTTTGTCCGACGCGAGCTTGTTGGCGAGGGCGTATTGTTGCGCGTGTACCTGCGCGAGCGTGTTGGTGAGGACACCAACACGGGAGGAAAAGAACACCGACACGGGAGTGTAGCATAGTTTATTTTGCCAATAATTTGCTTACTGCTGCATTTGCATTGACTATGCCGCCGGAAACGCAAAGGTTGGCCATTGTTGTGTACGTTTTCCTGTGGCCCGGTATGCGTACCCTGCCGTTGTACCTGGTGGCTGTTTGCATGAGCAGGGTTCTAACCTGCGGTGCAGTTAAATCGGGATAATAGCTGCGGATGAGTGCGGCGATGCCTGCCACTACCGGCGCAGCCATGCTGGTGCCATCTTCACGACCGTATTTGTTGTGAGGCAGCGTGGAATAAATCTTCACACCGGGTGCAAACAGATCAACAGTTGTGTGTCCATAGTTAGAAAAGGATGCAGCCAGCTTTTTATTTTTCTTCCTGCCGCTGGCACCTACTTCAATCCAATTATTTACAGTTGTACCATTCAACAAACGCGCTATGGGATAACAAGGAATAGAATCCATATTCCGGGATTCATTGCCTGAGCCATGAACTAATAACACGTCTTTACTTTGCGCATAAGCCACTGCTGAATCTACCACCGACTTATCAGGCGACTCATATTTACCAAAGCTCATGTTTATAACGGAAGCACCATTGTCTACTGCATAGCGGATGGCATTAGCTATGTCTTTATCCCGCTCATCAGCCCAGGGGACGGCGCGTATCACCATGACGCGAACATTGTTAGTTATACCCTCGGCACCAATGCCATTATATCTCAATGCAGCTATAATGCCTGTAGTATGCGTACCATGGGAAGGCTCTGTACCGATAACATCATTATTACCATAAAAGCGCTCATGCACATTTTCGGGATCGTCGCCAATTATTGAGCGCCTCAGGGAATCAGCATCCAGCGTGTTATAATAAGCCATTTTCTCTGTCAGTTCCTTTGCTTCTGCTATCTGCCTGTCCGCATCTTTTCCTATAATTAGATGAAAGACTTGTCGCCAGAACCATTTCTTATCCAGCTTGTAGGCAAAGTCTGAATTTGCCGCATCTTTTTCTCTCGCTACCTGGGCCTTTTCGTAAGCAGCTTTTTGCTTTTTGTACTCAGTGAACTGAGCCGCGTCTTTGCCGGAAAGATTTGTTGTATCCCTGTTTTGAAATATCCTCTTCAATTTTTGATAACTGCGTGTTTTCTCTTCTGCCTCATACAT
>JBQCEX010000442.1:0-4782 GCA_051959855.1 Flavipsychrobacter sp.
TTTAATTCATTGGAAAGCTACCAGCTAAAAGTTACTGCAGAAAAGAAAAGACCACGAATCGGTATTTTAAATGATTCAAACCTTAAATTTTAGCTGTAAGTATCAGCACATCTATATAAGATGTGTGATCCATGCTAAAAAAGATTAAAGTATTAGCTTGGATGCTATATTTATGTTAAATTCGCATGAATCGGAACTGATCTATTGCATTTTAATAAATACGTAATCATGAATAAATATTTACCTGCTGTTCGTTTGACCATTGTGATATTATGCCTGTTTGCGGGAGTGAAAGTAAACGCGTCTCACTTATACGGAGGTGACTTATATTATAAGTGGATCAGTGGAAATACCTATCAAATAACATTGGCATGTTACGGTGACTGCAGCGGTGGTGCATTCCCATCCTTCCATACCTCCATAGCTGAAATAGACATATACAAAGGCTTAACGCTGGACACGACTATAATGCTTCCGTGTGTTGATACAAATGGCACGGAAGTAACTCCGGTATGTCCAAAGGATACAGGTAATACTGCTTGCCATGGCGGAACTTTGCCGGGTATAAAGCGATTTATTTTCCAGGCTCAAGTGACTTTAAGTGGTACTGCACCTGACTGGGTTTTTGTGTTTAATAGTAATCTCACAAGCTCCTCTGCCGGTAGAAGTGGTTCGATCACAAATTTGTCGTCTGCAGGTTCTATGTATTTGATGGATACATTAAATAATGTAAATGGGCCCAATTCATCAGCTGAATTTACTACAATACCTACTCCATTTTTTTGCTTAAATGAATTAGCAAACTTTAACCCTGGAGCTGTTGATCCAGATGGAGACAGCCTTAGCTTTAAATTAGTACCAGGTATTACTGGTGTCTTTGGCGGAAGTGTAAGCTATGTAACATATTTGCCAGGTTATGATTATGCACATTATCCAATAGCCGTAAAGACACCTAAAAGTTCAAATTTTAACTGGGACAGCACTTCGGGACAATTAAGTTTTACGCCGAATACTATTCAGCGATCACTTGTTGTGATGCAGGTAAATAAATATAAAAATGGCGTACTTGTAGGAACGAGCATGCGAGAAATGACAATTGTAGTAATACCTTGTAGCAGTACGCCGCCAACAGGTGTGTTATCAGATAATGATGGAGGTCGGATCGTCACTGACTATGATTACACAGTATGTCAATCTCAAGGACTTTTTAATTTTCACATAGATCCGAAAAGTACCGATGGAAGTAATGTCACTGCTACGGCAACCGGGTTGCCTACAGGTGCCAAGTATACAGTAACCGGCAACGGGACTCCATCTCCGACGGGAATATTTACCTGGGATGCCAGCTCAGCAGCCCCCGGCCTGTATAAATTCTACGTTACTTTTCAGACAGATGCCTGCCCGTTATCAAGCAAGCAAACATTAGTATATACCATTAATATAATGCCTTCTGCAACCATCAGCCTGAAACAAACAGTGCTGGCTAGTTGCCACAGGAAAGGCCTTATTGAATTGAGTTCATCAGAAGAGCCGTGGACGGCTCAAATATGGCAGGGTAAAGATATTATTGACTCGATATCAGGACTTACTTTGGCAGACACTGTTACCGATAGCTTGGCAATACTTCCGAAGGGAGATACCTATTCAATTATGGTAATCAATAGAAAAGGCTGCATTACTGACACAAATTTTGCTCCGGGTCATTTGCCTGCAATTGGAGATAGTGCCATTATCACAAAACCAAGTTGCTATGGAATGAAAAATGGGGTAATTCAATTTGTAGATAACCAGGGGGTACCACCCCTAACTTACCATATGGACCGGAGGCCAGATAATCTGACTGGTAGATTCGACAGCCTGGCAACGGGTATATATACCGTTACTATAACGGACAGCGTGCAATGTACCAGAAGCAGGCAAATTATTCTTGAGCAGCCGGATAGCATTCATATTGCGGTTACAACCGCTCCAAATGAATGCACAGGTGAGGGCGACAATGGTAGTGCTGAAGTAACACCATTCGGCGGAACACCGCCGTATTCTTATTTATGGGCAACTTCACAACCACCACTCAGAACAGCAGCCATCACAGGTATGCACAACGGCAATTATTGGATATATGTAAAAGATGCTAACGGTTGCGCGGATTCTACCATAGCAACAATAGGATACGACAACTGCTGTACGCCATTTGTGCCTAACGCTTTTTCACCAAATGGTGACGGTAAAAATGATAGATTTAGAATTAGGTATACGGGTGATCTTAAGCTGATCAATATGTCTGTATATAATAGGTATGGTGAACGTGTATACTTTAGCATATACCCTGACGAAGGTTGGGATGGTAATTATGCAGGGGTGCCGCAGGCAATGGGCGAATACTTCTACTTTATAAAAGCAAAATGTGGCAATAAAGGCGATAATGAGATAAACCTGAAAGGCAGCTTTACATTGGTAAGATAAAAACTCAATAGTTGATAGAAAAAGCCTGCATTTATACTGCAGGCTTTTTTATTGGACGATAGAATTTGGAGTAAGATGTTCAGCTGATTTAATATTGTCTTTTTCAGGCTGATTGCTGCTTTTTATGTCTGTGAACTTCTTTTTAATATTGAGAAACCTTTTTTCGAAAAGTTCGTAAGATGCGTAAGAAAAAGCTATAGTAAAAGATAGGGTTAATATATACACCACTAGCATTGCTGTGCCGTTTGATAGATTTTTGAGCGGCACTGTGAGCCAATTGCTAAGCAGGAAGATGAACAGCATGTGATAAGCGTACATGCCATAGGAAATCCTGCCAATGAAACGGAATACTTTATTCTCCAGTTTTATAACAGACCTTGGGTTTGTGCTGACATTTAAAATAAGCACAAGAAAAATAATGCTATAAAGTTCATGATCTAAGATTGAAAACACGTGGAACGAATGAACTACCAGCGAACCAATAAATAAAGCCCAGCATGCCAATTGTACAGGAATGCTGTAAATAAACTTCAAAAGTTTGTGCTGAGATAAAACAAAGTAGGCGCCAAGTCCACCGATAGCCATACAGTCGAGACGAGTTATATAAAAGACGTGATATATGCCTGTGAAAGGTAAATACTGCAATGCTACCTTAATGCATAGATAACAGCCAATGAAAATAATCAAGCCCTTTGGTACATTTCGCACTTTATTTATAAGCAATGGCCAAAAGGCATAAAACTGCTCTTCTACGCCGACAGACCATAACGGTGTAAGTGCAGCAAAAGTGCCACCTAGGGCAAATGGTACATTAGGGATGAAGAAAATATAGTAGAGAATATTTGGCAAGTGACTCTTTGGCTCGGGCAGAATGCCGCCGGCAGTAACCAATAGCCCAACGATGGTGACAATCAGAAAGTACACAGGCCATATCCTGAGAATACGCCGCATATAAAAGTTTTTAAATGCAATGTTGCCACGTTTATCCTTTTCTATCAGCAACAAATATGTGATGAGAAAGCCACTTAAGACAAAAAAGAGCGTTACAGCATATTGAGCCATGTCCTTGGCTCTAAAGCCAACTTCCTGCTTGCCAAAGAGGTAGGAAAATTCATCTACATGCGAAGTGATTACTGTTAGTGCCGCGATGGCGCGTATACCATTAAGACCAGGAAGATATATCGGTCCTTTGGGTATTGCTGTTAAGTTCTTTGTTGGCATGTAAGAATGGGCTGGGTAAACTTTGGTGCAATATTATTATCGAATAATTGGAATCTTTGCTGGCCGGCAAAGGATAACAGTGTATTAACTTGTTGTAAGTAACTATCGATTAACAATTTATAACTGTTTTCTTTTATACTTTCGCTCTCTGTATCACAAGTACTTAGAATAGGCAAACCGGATGAGCAAATCATCATTATGAAAGAAAAAAGGAATTTTTTTGCGCGGATTTTCGCCTATGCACTTATTGGTATAAATATACTTGTCAGTATATGGTCGGGCCTGTGTTATATGGCAGGTGTGGTTAGTCCGGCTAGGATCCCAATTATGGGGCTGTTAAGCCTGACAACTGCGTTTGCTTTCTTCGCTAACATCTTTTTTATTCTCTTTTGGTTGTTGAGTAAAAAGAAGTGGCGCAGCCTGATAGGACTAGTAACCTTATTGGTTTTCATCAGGATATTTATTCCGGTATTTGGCTGGAATTTTTTCAGTTTGACCAAACCCAAAGCAACTGTTGCTAATGGATTGAAGGTAATGCATTGGAATGTACATGCTTTAGGGCTGTACGAAGGGAACGGAGCTAAAGAAAAAGCCAGGCAAATGGAAGATGTGATAAAAGAAAATAATCCGGATATACTTTGCCTGGCAGAATATGATGTAAATGGGAATGATTCTATGGAGCCGCATACCATGCGTATAATGGAAGAGAATGGCTTTAAATCATACTGCTTTAAAAAAGACAATGAATTCGAATCAGATAAAAATATTCATTTAGGTACTGCTATATTTTCCAAATACCCCTTGAAAAATTTTGTTGCATATCCCCTCGATAAAAGGAGACGCCTTATTGAAAACGGAGCAAGTTATCTGCTGCAGGCAGATGTTGAATTGCCCGAAAATAAAACCTTGCGGGTATTTGCATTGCATTTGTACTCGTCGGGGATTTCCAATAATGACATAAACTACATCGAAAAACTAAAGGGACGAAAGACAGAAGGCTCTGCCAGGCCGGATTATGATGAAGACTTTCTGTATGAGCTGAACAGGCGAGGTATTAATCCGGACGACCATTTCAGAGTGTTTATTTTTAAACTCAGT
>JBQCEX010000443.1:0-3447 GCA_051959855.1 Flavipsychrobacter sp.
TTCTTCTGTTCTGCATTCTGATGAAATAATAGTGCTGTATAAAGGCCTTTTCATGGACCGTGTTACAAATAAAGAATTATTAAATCATTATGGTTTATTTAAACGCCTGGTAGAAATGCAGCAGGTAAAATAGATACGGTATATTTGCAATAAGATGGCGAAGAAGAAAATACTTGTTACCGGGGGCTGTGGCTATATAGGCGGTCATACGATAGTTGACCTTATAGAGAATGGATTTGATGTAATATCTGTTGATGACTTATCGAAAGGGTCGCTACGAATGCTACATGGAGTAGAGAAAATAGTAGGTAAAACCGTCAAGAACTATAAAGTAAATCTTTGCGACCTGGAAGACACCGAAGCCATCTTTATGGAAAATCCTGATATAGTAGGCATCGTACACTTTGCAGCCTACAAATCAGTTCCGGAATCGGTGCGGGAACCTCTGAAGTATTTTAAAAACAATATCAATTCGCTTGTTAATATCCTGCAGTGCGCAAAGGAGTTTGGAGTGCATAATGTAGTTTTTTCATCATCCTGTTCCGTATATGGAAATGCGGATCAATTACCGGTTAGCGAAGAAGCGCCATTGAAAGAACCGGAATCTCCATATGCGCGGACTAAACAATTAGGTGAAGCAATATGCAAGGATTTTTGCGTGCCAAATAAAGATTCCAAAGTAGTACTATTGCGCTATTTCAATCCCGTGGGTGCGCATATGTCAGCGACTATAGGCGAGTTGCAGGAATTGCCTGAAAATCTCGTGCCGGTAATAACACAGACAGCTATAGGTAAGCGAAAGGATATGCAGGTGTTCGGTACTGATTACCCAACAAGAGATGGCTCTTGCGTGCGCGATTATATACATGTAATGGATATTGCGAATGCGCATACAAAGGCACTGCAATACATGCTGGATGGTAAAAATGCAGAGCGTTGTGAGGTGTTTAATCTGGGTACCGGTCAAGGTGTAACAGTGCTTGAGTTGATAGCCGCATTTGAGAAAGTATCAAACCAAAAGCTCAACTACAAAATTGGCCCCAGAAGGCCGGGCGATGTAGTGGCAGTATATGCGAACAACAATAAAGCAGAGAAACTGCTGGGCTGGAAAACAAAGTATGATCTTGATCAGATGATGGACAGTGCATGGCGCTGGGAACAATACCTGAAGCGTGAAGCTGAGACAATACAGCTTAACTAGCTTTTCATCCCAGATCTATTTCCGTATTATCACCAATGTTCAGGCTTTGGCTAAGCCCACGTACATATGCGTCATTGCCAATAATTGAAGACTTTAAAACTACTTCTTCCAATTCGGCATACGAGCCAATAATTGAGTCCTTGATAATTGACGAGTCTATAGTGGTAAACTCGCCGATTGTAACGTTAGGTCCAATAATAGAATGCTGAATTTTGCAGCCTTCGGCTATGCTTACAGGAGGGATGATAACATTAGTGTCTTGTGCATAGGGTTGAGGCTCCGTATCTGTTTCATTTAGCTGTTTCAGTAAAGTGGCATTTGTAGAAAGTAAGGTTTCTTTTTTGCCGCAGTCGAACCAGTTGTTTACGCGAAAGGCCCGGAAAGGAACACCATTTTCTATCATATGCTGTAAAGCATTGGTAAGATGATATTCGCCATCTTCATCAGCGCGGTTGTGCAGGTGCTTGTCCAATGCATTGAACATAGCTCTGGTCTCCTTTATGTAGTAAATACCTACCATGGCCATATTCGACTTAGGTATTAGCGGCTTTTCCACTACTTTAAGGACCCTGTCATGCTCATCTATCTCTGCCACACCAAAGCTACGTGGGTCATCAACTTTCCTTACTCCTATCTCCGAAACATTGCTACTGATGATCTCATGCACATTATAGTCGCATACCGTATCGCCGAGAACGATCATTACCTCATCATCACCCACGGCATCGCGCGTAAGCCATATAGCATGGCCGGTACCACGGCGGTCGTTTTGTGTTACAAGTGTATAAGAAAGATGAGGGTAAGTTTTTGCTATGTAGCGTTGGATTTTTTCGCCAAGGTAACCGATAACAAAAACAAATTCCTTTACACCGGCATCCAACAACTGATCTACGATGACACTAAGAATTGTTTTACCAGCAATGGGTATTAATGCTTTGGGCTGAGTATATGTTAATGGGCGCAATTTAGTGCCTGCCCCTGCTACCGGTATAATGGCTTTCACAAACTAAACTTTTTTCCAAGCGTGAAAATACTATAAAACTGCAACTATGCTTTTAAATAACGGTGAAATTAGATGACGCCTTGCTTATTGCAATTTATTTTATGTTTTCTAACTAAACCTGATCACTTACCTCTGCTTCCTGTCCGTACATCTGGTCCTGGTATTTGAGAGACGGCGACTTGATAAGTGAACCAAGATTCAGTTCCGGCCACTTCTTGTCTACAGATGTGATAGTTTCTTTGTCTGCAACAATAATATTAGGCCATGGGCGATCGAATCCATCCAGTGCCTTTGTTTTCCTTGTTCCATCCAGCCCAAGTATTTTCACTTTGCCTGTACTATAAAAGTGATCTCGCTTAGGGTCAAGGTTATTACAGAAGCGCCATAGGGTATCAGCAATATCAGTCACACTTACGGTGTGCTCTACATACAATATCATTTTTATACCCTGCAATGCAGGTAATGATGATAGTTGCTGGTGTATATCCTGTACATGATTTACACGTTCCTTATGAATGCTAATGAAAAGTACAGGGATGTTCCATTTGGCCGCTAAGGTATCATTAATGCCCTTTAGCTCAGGAAATTGGGTCAACAAGGCTGTTGTTGAAAAGTTTGTGGTGAGAGAAAAGGGCTGCAAAGGTTCTGAAAGTTCCTCTTCCCATTTGTGAGTACCATCAATGCACATTTTGCCACCGAAACCCAACTTGGAGCAACTATGGTCTAATACGTCCATAGGGCCCTGGCTGAAGTAAACATCAGTTGAGACATTCAGATTATTAAAGACATATTGCGCCAATTTTTTGTAGTCATTAATATCAATATCGCCGTCAGCTAAAACAAGGATTTTATTAAACATCATCTGGCCGGCGCCCCACATAGCGTTCATTACTTTTTGTCCCTGCCCAGCATATTCTTTATTGATCGTTGTAATGACAAGATTGTGAAATACGCCTTCTACAGGCATATTCATATCCTTTATTTCCGGCACCATTGTCATTTTGATAGGTGTAAGGAATATACGTTCCGTAGCCTTACCCAGCCATGCATCTTCCTGTGGAGGAATGCCAACTATGGTAGCCGGGTAAACAGCATCTTTCCGATGAGTAATAGCCGTAACATGAAAGCGTGGATACCAATCGGGTAATGAATAATAGCCGGTATGGTCACCGAACGGGCCCTCCCAGATCATTTCTTCAGAAGGGTCAACGTAGCCCTCTATGATAAAATCTGCATCAGCAGG
>JBQCEX010000444.1:0-8281 GCA_051959855.1 Flavipsychrobacter sp.
AAAACCGAATACTTAACGATTTCATTTGTACGATTAAAGCCACCACTGGCAACGCCACCAAGTCCTTGGCCAATGAAAACTGAGCCGGGTGCATAACTAGTCGCAAATGGAACACCAGATCCGTCATAAGACAAAACCTGCTGACTGGCTGCGGTGGCGCCTTCTGTAGGGAACTGGATGCCATAATAATTCATCTCCGCCGTAAATGGCTCATTTTGAAAATGACTGTTCCTTGAAATTGGATATGGCAAGAAGGTCGTTTTGGTTAAAGAGTGCCTGCCATCCATAGGGAGAATGATATCCGAGCTTTGTCTGCTGCCAGCAAACAGTCCATGCTTTATCACTTCCAGTGGCTGGCCCCAACCATTAAGATAAGTTGTTCTCGCTGGAGACACATTTAGAGCATTTATAGCAAAAACAGATGTATCTGTAATAGGCTTTACCGGATTCCAAACGCGTATGTAATTGAACAAACTTGGCGCGCCAGATGCATCAAATGGGATTGGAAGGGCTACTGCTGTTGGGGTGCCGGCGGGCGCCTGTGTGCCATCGGGAATATTTTGTGCAAAACTTGCTGTAGAACAAATTAAAAAAACAGCAATTAGCAGCGACTTAATATGTAGATTTTTCATTTCTTAGATTTGACGCGGTTTAGTTATCGAACCCTTGATTAACTTGCTTTGTATAAGAAAGGATGTTCCCTTTTATATCTTTTACCATTTTGAGACGACCAAGCATATCATAGAAATAGTAAAAAACATTGTTTCGTTCATCGCATTTGCTACTTGGGCCAAAAAGTGGTTCATAAGTATAGGTTGCCATCGAAGCCTCGACCGGGCACAGTCTAACTTCATCGAGATTTGTTGTCAGTCCAGATGCTGATTGAATAGTTAGCGTATTGCCAGTCCCGGTCACAAACGCTGTATACAAATTCCAACCTCTCGAACTCATTTGATTTTGTAAAACAATCGTAGCCGTTCCCAATTTTACAGTAGGCATATTGGTTGCCCAAAGAGTGACTAAATACTTTCTTCCAGATATTAGAGTATTAACGGAGCTGACGGAATTATTGATTGGAGTTGGTTGCAAAGTGTAGTAATACTTTCCCGTAAATGAAGATCCGGCACTTGAAAATGCTATAAACAATGGGTTAAAATCCCAGTTCCCCTTGTTGTAGTCTGTTACACCCAATCCAGCAAACGAACCTTCGAAACTTGTATAAGCAATATCCCGATATTGCGCATTTGATACATCGGCAATTTTTTGGCCAATCCTGCAATCCCAGATACAACTATTATACACGTTGTTTTTCCAGGATTCCAAAATATTATTATGATCGTCCCTTTTAGTGAACCTTATGATATCCCGCACATATTGGTTGTAATAAAAATTGTTAGTATCAAGATTATGGAATTTGCTTACTAAAACCGGGCTATCTATTGTGGCACTAGCTATGGAGTCAACAAGAAATTTACCACTTGAATAATTTGGTATTTTTTGCGAAAATGATAACACTTTAGGGTTTGTGACATCTGTTAAATCATCTGTTTCTTCTGTGATCGGGTCCTGAGAAAAGTGATTACCAGGCAATAAATTTGAAGTTAAACCTGGATAACTGTAAGGATCATAAGATGTGTTATAACTAATATTCTTAATTAGCTTTCGTCCCCTGCTATCAGTAAACTGACTGGACGTAATAAAATCTCCAGCATCATAGGTATAATTACTAGTATTAATATATGCATCACTGCCCGACCACCTTGTTTTCGCAATGGATTTAACGCGCATTTTTGCAGTATAAAATGGTAGATATGTTCGAGTATATGATTTGGTCGAATCGGGTTGAACTATATCGCCGTCCTGGATATAAAAAAAGTAATTTATACTGTTTGGAGGCATGGTGCCTATCGAAGTATCGTAGGTGTAACTAGTTATTGAAAGTGGGTTTCCTCCTGGACTACTATATTGGCTAATAACTAACGGCAGACCTAGCTGATAGGTCTGGAAAACAGTCGGTGGAAAGCTGCGCATATACCATTGGCTCTTATCGTCATCTAAAAAGTTAACATTCCCAGCATTGTTCACGACATTGCTATAAGTGTACAGAGTATAGCTTAGAATTTCACCATTGTATCCCTTTTGAGTAACAGCAGCATTAGAATACCCATGATTTGAATTGTGAAAGAATTCAAATGGATTAATAATTTTATTAGTCACCCATCGGATTTTTTCATGGGTCCCGTAAGTGCCGAACCAATATCTCCCTATATACCAAGTGTATACAACAGGATTAAAAATTAAACCGTTTGAGAAGTTGTAATAGATGCCTACATTATTATCTGAACTATATCCATCTTTATAGATTATACTGTCAGTACATAAACCGTCATATACAATTGTATCCCTATCAGTCGGAATGGTATGGTTATTAAAACTTGGAATAGAAAGATTATGTGCTCCGTAATAAAAATAGGTTTGACCGCCCATCGAATTTTTCGTATAATTCAAGACACCTGCTTGCAAATAGTATATGTCGGGTTTGCGGTCGACTCCAAAATCATTGGTATGCCCAGCAAGGCCATAGGGGCTGTTGAAAAGTACAGTATGGGTAGGAGTACCTGAGCGGTATACAACACTATCAGGATCGAAAGCTCTTATGTATCGTTGCGGAATTTTTGCATTATAATATCCATATATATCCTGCCCCTGTGATAATCGTAATGGCAGCGGCGTTGTATTGTATGCAAACGAATAATACAACTCGTCAGTCGAACCGTCATTTCCAACTTTATCTATTGCGTTGAGCTTTAATCTCAACCCATACAAGCAATGATTTACTGCGCTGTCGTGAGTTAATCCGGCTGACACTAATCCTGTGACATAATCTGAACCTGATGACGGTTCATAAGGAACATCCGCATTCTGAAAAATAGAGTAAGAACAACCTGCCAGTGGGGTATTAAAATATGAATACCCAAACTGGTATGTCAATGTGTTTTTTAAGTTATTGTCGTATCCATTTTTTATTGTAATTGAACGTAAAATGTCGGTGTTTCCAACATCTACTCTTGGTGTACCAGTGGAAGCGCCTAAATTGAAAATAACAGAATCTCCATTGGGATATTGAATGGATGCAATATGAGATAATATGCCACCCCAATAAACTGGCGCTATAGCCAGATAATTAAAGGCCCAACCACTACTAGTGCCCGATTCGAATTCAGACTCATTCGAGTAAAATGGATAAGAAACATTATAATTCTTATATGAATAATTTATCGTCGCACCGGTTGAAGTAGTTACTCTTTTGACGACCCATCTCGTTGTAGGGTAGTATACAAATCTGACGTTTCCTGTCTGTTGATCATAGCAATTTTTCCACTCGTAGTCTCCACGTTGAAATTCAAATAGATTTCCCCTTTCATCCGTAATATTAAAGCTGATTATATGATTGCTTGCGCTTTTTCCGACTAAGGTATCTAATCCACTTGTTACACTTCCGTCAAGCGTTAACTGGACTTGAATATTGCTTTTGGGATAAGTGTAGGCTGAATATTGGGAAACATAGCTACCAGTTGCAGGGTTATAAACATCGACACGCTTCATTACAAAGTCAAATGATCGCCCGGCAATAACCGCATGAAACTTGTCATATTCGTGTTCATAAACACGGTTTGGGTCAGGGTTCCAAAAAATATTTTCTGAGTCCACCCAGACGCCACGGTACTGTTTATGATTAATGTCAGAATTTAAAGTTACCTCATCTTCCATATCATTAACAGTTCTAGTAATGTAGGAGTTGGCGCTAAGATCCCAGCCTAAACCCTCAGATGAAGCAATTTGATCAACCAAAATGCCCTTGCATCCATAATTTAAAGAAACACCGAAGTCTAGCCCGTTTATTACGTTTTTATAAATCGGAATTGTTACGGTAGTAATTCCGGTAAATAAATCAACACTAAAATTCTTCTGTGCTTCGCCTTCCATTGAAGTAGATGGCAATTGACTTTGTGATGGTCCTACATCTTGTGAAAACTGCGCTGTGGCATTTATTGACCACAAAACTAAAATGAGGATAAAAGGTACTTTTTTGAACATCGGTTCTATCATTTTGAAATCGTTGAAAATCTTATCATAATTGGGCTTTGCATCCCTTTTTGCTGCCACCATATATCATAGAGCAGTTGCACTTGCCCGTTCCATTTATCGTTGATATGGTAGCTCTTTGTAAGGCCTATCAGCACGCACTCACTATAACTTGCCGTACTGTGTGGTGATGGTGTAAGTGCCTGGTCTGTATTTGCTGCACTGCCAAAGGCTGCCTGCTTGTAGAGGCGTTCATAGCCTGCATAAGCACCAATCCCATACTCCCATTGCCAGGCTGCATAACTGCGTAAGCCAATGCCCTGGAAGGACAAATGCAGGTTTGTCCAGTTTTGGCCTAAGCCGGTGGCTTCTACAAGGCCAAGGCCATAGCTGAGTTTCGGGGATTGCTTATAACCGGCCATCGCGGACAGTTGCAGAATTGCCGGCTGTCCATCTACGGTAGCCCTTGTTGTCTGGAAATTATATTGCTTCTCTATGCGCTTCCAGAAAGGTAAACCGCGCATTGGGTTTATTTTGAACGATGGCTTGTTTATATGCTTTAGCTGTTTCAGGCTTTGCAGCGATTGTTTTGCAGTATTTATATTTTGTGTCTTGTCCTGGAAAGCTTTTATCTGGTCGCCCATTTTTTGAGATAAGCCGCCAAGATTATTACCAAATCTTTGCTGCAAAGCTGCCTGTACTTGTTGCTTTGTCTGCAAACCCATCTTCTGCAAATCCGCAGCGGTGGCATTTGGGCCAAGGCTTTGCATGCTGTTAGGGCCTGCTGTGGCTTTGTCCATGTACTTGTCAAAGCCTTCTGTTCCTTGCAGATATTCCATCGCCTGGTCTTCTGCCTTCGATGGATCTCCTTCCATCTCTTTGAACACATTCATCTTTTGCTTGGCATAATACACTTGCTTCTGTATGCCGGTAAAGGCAGATATATTGTTATTCCCTGCTATGCTTTGAAGATTATTGGTTCGCTGGTTGATCAGTTCATTTATATAGCTTCTGTAATTAAGTTGGCTTTGCAACTGGTTGAGTTTCGGATCTGTTGCGGGTAGCTGGGTGTTGGTATTGAGCGCTGAAGGCTGCTTTTGAACAAATGCCCGTATTGCTTTCAGGCTATCGATTGAGGTATTGCGCCGTGCTGCTGTTTTGGCAAGCATGGCACTGTCCGGCTGCGATAGCTTTTGTATAGAATCGTAGGTAAGTGGTTGATGATTAAAGCGCGCATAGGCAAGCGAATCTCTTTGCTTCAACTTTGAGGCAAAGCGTTGTTCCTTCCTTTTAAGTTTCTTTAAGAGGTGCTTTTGTTGACGTTCAAGTCTCGTGTTTAATTTATCAAGCGATTGGGTTTTTAGGTCTACATATCGCTTAGTCTGTTGCACCAATACCGTTTCTTCCTGCGCACGGGCAGTGAAGCAATTAAAAAGACAAAAATGCAGCAGTAAGCAAATAACAACCGCCTTCATTTACGATATGGTTAAAAGACGGGGGTAAAAGTATATTGCGTTTTTTACAAATTATACGGGTATTAATACCCTATTTTGATGATTTTATTAAGTTTTTATTATAGAAATCTCAATCATATGATAATTATTACGAATTTCTCATAACAATAATCCGTCGTATTTTTACAGCGGACTTATTTATACCTACAAGGAAAAAGGAATTTTAAGACAGTCGTTGAGCTAACATAGTGTTGCTATTCTAAATCTGGAAAATTTAATCACCGCAACGCATGGATATAGTGATACGCCGATACGGCGTAACTGTGTCTTTTTGCGGTGAGGGCTTTCCAGAGCCCAGAATAGCGAGGAGAATTTCAGTTACGCTATTTTCTTAAAATAATATACCATGCCCCAGAATGAAGCTCGCCCCAAACCCATAACTGTAGCCCTTGCCGATGATCATGATTTGTTTCGTGAAGGCCTGTGTTCGCTTATTAATTCATTTCAAAACTGCAAGGTCGTAATCGAGGCGAAAAATGGCGCCGCGCTTATTGCAAGCTTAACAGCCGCCCATCCGCTACCGGACATTTGTATTGTTGACATTAACATGCCTGAGCTGAACGGCTTTGAGACACTCTCAGCCATTAAGAAGAAATGGCCAAATCAAAAGGTGCTCATCCTTTCGATGATCAATGAGGAATATACTATTTTGAAAATGCTCAAAAGCGGGGCAAACGGGTACTTACTTAAGGCCGGTGACTACCCGCAATTGAAGCAAGCCATCGACGAAATCCATCAGCATGGGATTTACTACTCCAATTCCATTATTGAAAGCAAGATCAATAAGCTGGACGAAATCGAACTGCCGGAACTGTCTAAGCGGGAACTTGAATTCCTGGCCTACTGCATGTCTGATATGCAATACTCAGAAATTGCGGAGCGCCTGCATATCAGTACCCGTACCGTGGAAGGTATTAAAGAGCGCCTTAGCCAAAAGCTGAATATCAACAGTCGACTTGGCCTGGTCGTCTTCGCCATCAAAACGGGACTGATCAATGTTCAAATGCAAGCTTAATTGTGCGGGTTCAGGTTCCTGACATCCACCTTTATTTCATTGACCGTTCTAAGCAATTCCTCCATCATTGTCTCTGATGATGGGATCACATCGGTAATGTGGCTATGATATTTCCATATCTCGGCAACATCGCCTGCAAAAACTTCTTTGTCTTCATAAGCCGGGTTTAACGAATGCAAGAGCAAGGTCCGCGTGCTATCGATCTGGCTGCTGACCATCTTGAACAAAAAGCTTTGTTCATTGCGCATGATCACAATACAAGGTGTCTTCTTCAAGTCCCGCCAGTCGGTGACATATTCGGTGATCACAAGGCAATTTTCAGGGATGGGCAACATGCTGTCGCCCTCCGTAGGAAACATCCGGAAGGTTTTGTTTTCAGGGAGATGGGGTAAGGACAGCTTCGGCAGTTTGCCAATATATTCCGGGTCGTTGAACCCCGCAAGGTAACCTGCCTTCGCTTTCAGCGGGACAAATTCTACGTTTTCCTTATTGTTCCGGTCAACGCTTATTGATAATACCCGGATGCGCCCGCCCGAGATATATACATCATTGCCGGATTCGAGTTCCCGCAGCTTCAGTTCCCCCAGCTTTGACAAGTCTATTTTCAACAGTGTATCTATGCTGACTTTAAAATATTCAGAAAATTTAATTAAGTCTTCCAGTGGCGGATTTTTCACCGCACCGGTTTCCATCATCGCGAGCTTTGAGCGGGCGATATCCAGCTTTTCAGACAGTATTTCCTGGCTAATTTTCTTCCTGTTTCTAAGGAACTTCAGGTTGGATGCCCAAAAAATATTTTGACTTGTCATTTTCTTTTGTTAGAATTATTGACAGCATATTGTCAATAATATTGACAAATGTACGTTTTCTATAAACAAAAACAAGGGGAGGTAGTATGGCAGCAGTAAGTCAACACGAGATCATCAGCCGTTTAAAACAGGAGCTCCTGGTCTGGGAGGGCTTTAAACGCAGCGATGCGGACAAGGCAGGCGCTATTGGCTTGGGCAGTATCGAAGATCATTTTCCCGAAAAAGTATTTCCCAGGGGACATATTCATGAAGTGATCAGCTACCATCCCGAGAGCTGCGTGGCAAGTAATGGCTTTATTGCGTCGCTCACTGGCAAACTGCTGGGGGATGCCGGATTTTGTGTATGGGTAAGTGCTGCCAGGACAATTTTCCCACCCACCCTGGCCTTATTTGGCATCCCCCCGGACAGGGTAATATTTGCAGACCTGCGGACGCAGAAAGAGGCGCTCTGGACTATTGAAGAAGCGCTCAAATGTGATGCACTGAGCGTTGTGATCGGTGAGGTATCGGAATTGAGCTTTGGTGACTCCCGCCGCCTGCAGCTTGCTGTAGAAAAAAGCAGGGTCACCGGTTTTATTCACCGTAACAATCCCCGGACTGAAAATACGACGGCTTGCGTAACGAGATGGAAGATCAATCCCCTGACCAGTGCCGGCCATCCGGAAATGCCCGGCATCGGCTTCCCTTGCTGGGATATTCAGTTGCTCAAAGTCCGAAACGGGCAGCCGGGTAACTGGCAGGTAGAATGGAACGGTAGCTTCTGCCAATTACAATCAACAACTGTCGCTATACCTCAATTTCAAAAACGTAAAACAGGCTAAAGATGTCAAAGCGTTTTATGGCAATTGCTTTCTGTC
>JBQCEX010000445.1:0-3858 GCA_051959855.1 Flavipsychrobacter sp.
GTCCAATTACCGCCCTCTTTGAAGTTTGATGCAACAATTGCAGAACACTTCTTCAAAGTATTAAAACGCGATTATAAAGAATATGAATTTGCCTTCGAGGTGAGGCATGAAACCTGGCTGCACAACGACAGCCTTGACCTGATGGCTAAATATGATATTGCTTTTGTTGTATCACAGTCAGGGGTAGGCTTTCCATACTCAGAAATGGTGACGTCGAAGAATATTTATATTCGTTTTCATGGCCCTGCACAGCTATATGCCTCTTTATATACTGATGAGATGCTTCAGTCATTTGCTGATAAGTTCAAAAAATGGATAAAGGAAGGTCATATTATCTGGGTATTCTTTAATAATGACTTTTATGGTTATGCAATTCAAAATGCTGAAACACTGAAAAAAATGATGAGAGTTAAATAAATCACCATTTAGTTTAAATTTGAATAAATATAACTTTCCTCATGAGATCTCTGCTTTTACTTGTAGCCAGCCTGATTTATATATCGTCAAATGCGCAGATTACTATCACATCAGCTGATATGCCTGTAGTGAATGATACTTTACGCTATAGTTTAGCAAACGCCGGATCGATAAATGTAGCAGATAGTGGTGCAAATAAAACATGGAATTATACCAGCCTGGTGGCACTGACCCAGGCGGTAGATACTTATAAAACTGCAGCGTCAGTAAATATTTCTTATGCAGTTACTATTCCATCTGGTTCATATGGCTACAAAGTAGGGGACAGCTTGCCGGGTTTAAGCAGTTTTGGCTTACCGGTTACTATATCTGATATATATACCTTCTTTGAAATTAAAACAAGCCCTGACAGATTTGTTGCAGACGCATTTGCAGCTAAAGTGAATGGCGCACCCATACCTGCTAAATATACTACTCCGGATGTATGGTATTACTTTCCACTTACCTATCCTCATACACAGGATAGTAATAACTATGTATTGAATGTCTCCGTTCCGGGTCTCGGCAACCTGAAACAAAAGGGATATAGAAAGACAAGGGTAGACAGCTGGGGCACCATCACAACTCCATATTTCACAAGCCCTGTAAGTTGCATTCGCGTTCGTTCAGAAGTTCATGAGATAGATTCCGTATCGGTTACTTTGTTGGGCTCTACTATTGGCTTCCAGAGAAATTATGTTGACTATAAATGGCTGGTAAACGGGGAGCATTATCCAGCTCTTTGGGTAACAGTAAACCTGGCAACGGGCAGGATTACCAGCACAACCTATAAAGATGTCGCACGCCGCCTTGCTGTAACAAACGTCTCCAGGTCCATAGTTGAGATAAAGGCATACCCAAATCCTGCAACAAACGGTATCGTACATCTTGAGCTGCCAGCTGATTGGAGGAATTTCAGTGTTGAACTCTTTGATATACAGTCAAGATCAGTAGCAAAGTTTGATAATGAAAGGATATTGAATATCAGCTCGCTTCCTTCAGGTAATTATATCGCCTTAATAAGCTGTGGCGAAAAATGCGGCTATGTGCAATTAACAAAATAATTATCGTTTTACCTGGAGTGAATCATAGTAATTACGTAATTGCAAGGCTCTTGCGCGCACCAGTGCAATCCTGTTTTCAGCACGTATAGCAGTCCAGCGGTCTCCTGATTTATTAAACATATTGTTGTATGCAGTAAACTCTGCATCTCTAAATGCTGTCCATGCCTTTTGCGCATTTTTTAACGAGCTTATATCCCCCTGCTTTCTTAAAAGCTTAAGTGTCCTGTTATAATATTTATTGAGCTCATTATTCCAGCTTTTATATGCATCAAATGCGCAATTAGCCATGCCGGCCGGGGTATTATGCGCTTGCTTGCAATTTGCGTATGCTTTGTCTATCGGATCTATTGTTGTTTGTGCGTGTGTTGCACTTTTAAAACTAAAGAGTATTATAAGCCCTAATAATAATCGTCTCATACAAGCAAAATAGCGAATTATATTTTTTCGTTTACCCATGCACTTGCCTCATTCAGGCGTAGCATATCGTTATCGTTCAGTTTTATTTCGGCAGCTTTTGCCAGGTCTTCCAGCTGCTGCAATTTTGATGCGCTCGCTATTGGGGCAGTAATGCCGGGGCGTGCCATAAGCCAGGCCGTAGCAATTTGTGCCTGGGTAGCATTATGCTTAGCCGACACTTCATCCAATGCATTTAATATGCGAAAGCCACGCTCATTCATATACTTATTCATGCCGCCGCCTCGGGCACTTTTGCTTATATCTTTTTCAGACCGGTACTTACCTGTGAGAAAGCCACTGGCTAATGAGTAATAGGTAATAACACCTAAGCTATGTCGCTGACATGCAGATGCCAAGTCGGCCTCAAACTCTTTACGGCTGTACAAATTATATAAGGGTTGCAGGCATTCGTATCGTGGATAGCCGTACTTTTCACCGGCAATTATGGATTCAATAAGGCGCTCGGCTGAAAAATTAGAAGCTCCTATTACCCGAACTTTACCTTGTTTCACCAAATCTTCGTAGGTGGAGAGGGTCTCTTCAATCGGTGTATCCGCGTCGTCCTTGTGAGACTGATATAAATCAATATAATCTGTCTGTAAACGCCTTAGTGAATGTTCAATTTCCTGGGTTATATATTTGCGGGAAAGCCCTTTCTCATTTGGCCCCATTTCCATGCCTACCTTAGTGGCTAGTACCACACTACTGCGTTTGCCGCTTTTCTTCAGCCAGTTACCAATTATTGTTTCAGATTGGCCGCCTTTACCCTCGTGCGCCCAACGTGAGTAAACATCGGCTGTATCTATAAGATTAAAACCCTTTTCTACAAATGAATCAAGCAGTTTATATGCAGTCGGCTCATCTACTGTCCAGCCAAAAACATTAGTTCCTAAAGCCCAAGGCGCAACTTCTAGTGTTGACTTACCAATTTTTCTCTTTTCCATAGTTTATTTACCAGAGGATAGTAATCTGAATGCTACAAAACTATGCCTAAACGGAGAAATAATTTCTGATCTATACCTTCACTGCGCTGGCGTACATCTGTTCTATCATACGTACCACCTCCCGGCCTTCTTCAGCGCTCGTCATTATTGCCTTGTTATGCAATAGTACGTCCACTACATTTTGTATCACCTTATCATGATTGCTCATAGAGCCCTGGTAGAGGCCATAATCGTTAGCCTTTGCCGATATATTTATTACTGGTAATGAATTATTTTCCAATTGCTGGTATTCAATAGTATTCAGGTATTGGCCGCCTATCTTCACAGTTCCTTTTTCTGCAAATATGGTAATGGAACCTTCCATATTCCGTTCATAGGCACAGGTAGTAAAATTGAAATTAATAATCGATTCGTTGACTCCTTTCAGTACAAAACTACCGGTATCTTCCACTTCAGTATTGTGCTGATGGGCGAAATTGTGTATCCAACCTTCAGCGCCTTTTATGCTGCCGTTCAGATAATATAGTATATCTACGAAATGGCTGAACTGTGTAAAAAGGCAACCCCCATCTTTCTCCTTCTTTCCCCGCCAGTTACTCTCCGCATAATAGGCGTCCCCGCGATTCCAGAAGCAGTTCACCTGCAACATGTAGAGTTTACCTAACTCGCCGTTGTCAATTATATGTTTTACAGCCTGTACAGGCGGATTATAACGATTTTGCTTTACTGCGAATATGGTTCTGCCTGTTTCATTTGCTGCTGCTATCATCCGGTCGCAGGAGGCAACACTTATAGCCATAGGTTTTTCTACTACAGTATGCAGCCCCGCATGTAAGCCTTTTATAGCATGTGGCTCGTGCAGATAATTGGGCGTACATACGCATAGTACATCAGCTTTAGTTTGGGTAAGCATTTCATCTATATCAGTGTAAAATGTT
>JBQCEX010000446.1:0-3094 GCA_051959855.1 Flavipsychrobacter sp.
CATCGTTAGAAGAACATCTGCTGTTCCAGTTCTCAAAACTATAGTGATAACCCGGACCTGCAGGAGAAGGCAGGTTAATGGCCGCATAGGATGGCTTGTTACTAAACGCTATGGTAGTGGCTGCCGTAGTGGCCGAACTTGACGTTGACGCACAGGTTATCACTGCCTCATATTGTATAGAGTCAAACAATGTTGGTGTTGTGTATGAGTAGCTGGTACTGCCGATGCCGCCTACTGCATTGGTAAAACTGCTGAACGGGGCAGTTGCCTGCTTCCACTGGTATGTAAGACCACCTACCAGTGGCAGGCTGCCTATATTCAGTGTATAGCTCGCTCCCGGGCAACCTGTAAGGGTGCCTGACGGAGAAACAACTGCTGTGGAAGGTACCGTAGTACATGCCGGCCCAACATACACACTATCCAGACCGATATCAGAATAACTTTCAGAGTAACCAAAGCCTACAGGGTCTCCGCCTACTCTTTTACCAACAAATCTTATTATAGTAGTAGCCGAAGTGGAAGCTATATCAAGGCGTATTTGCTTCCAGTCATTAGCCGTATCTGCTCCCCATATCTGGGTAAAGCTGGCACCACCATTGGTAGAAAGAAATACATCCAGAGAGTCGTTATTATAAAGGCTAAAATAACTTCCCGCGTATGGATAAGGCTGGTTTTTGAAGAAGAACTGCAATAGTTTATTACCTGCTCCACTGCAATCTACGTACAGATCCAGACTGCCACTCCACGGCGAACCTGATGCAGACAGATAACCATAACCCGGAGAACTATGAAAACGGGCACAGTGAGATGGGCTTCTGTAACCTGCGCCAGACCAGTAGTTCACATAATAAGCTGTACAGCCACTACTGGTCCAGCCTCCGTAAGAACAACCCTGATCGTCTCTACGCCAGGAACCGTCACCTGAGCTTGGCGAATTTGCCCAGTTACCACCGGGAATATCATAGGAGGTACAATAGTTTTGCCAATTCTCAAAATCCTGCACATAAGGCAATGAAGCATATGCAGGAGAGCCAGGGCCTACTGTGTCAGGCAGGCTATAGCCTACACCACCGCTGGCAGTACATGAGTCTTTAAGCCTGAAATATTTTATAGATGTAATAGGCGAAGTTGTTAAAGTATTATTTGTTGCACCGGCAATATCGGTCCATGGCCCTGTTGCAGAAGTAGCTGTCTGCCACTGATATGCCTGGCCTGATGAAGTACTGGTACCATTACCGTATAAAGTAGCCGTACCACCGGAGCATACACTCATTTTGGCTGCAGCAGGTATCAAAGCTACACCAGGGATGCCGCTACATGGTGGTATATGATCTACCGAAATATCATCGATGTTTTCATCCCACTGATACTGTGAGTTTGCATCAAAAATTATATAGACTGTAGATGATGAACTATAAGAAGAGGGAATGGTATAGGTATACTGATGCCAGCCTGTACTTGCAGAACTCAGGCTTATTGTGGCTAACGTAGTAGCCCCTGAACCTGATGTACTTGCGGAAGTATTCACTATAACATTTAAATAATCAGAATATCCAGATATATTATAGTACCAAAAAGATACCTGATTAGATCCACCTGTATAGGTGGAAAAATTCATGGCCGGCGTAGCAAGGTATGATTCACCGCCGCTATATATATCCCAGCTGTTATACCATGCCATACCACTGCCCCCGTGGGCAGCTATACTGGGAAATGAGCCCCCATAGCTCGTTTGCCATGCCCAACCTGTAGGACCGCCATCATCGCTCATAGAGCCGCTAGATGTGGTAAGGGTCCAGCCTGATGGAGGGAAAGTTGAGCTTTCAAATCCTTGTGTAAGATAGTTTTGTGCATTCACCCTGGTAAACGACAACACCAACAACACAAGCATTGAAATGCGCGCTGTCATTGATTTCTGTTTCATAAAAAAGGAAGTAAGGATTGTCTTCATACTCAAAATTTTAACCTTTCTAAAAGAATGTTAAGCGTAATTTATTTAAACTTTTTCTAAAAAATAATTTTTTGTTAAAAAAATACTTGAAATAATAGCCAGTAGGCTTTTTTATTTATATATTTTAATTATTAATTGTTTTACAAACTTTAACATATATGCATTATTCAAATAAATTGAATAATTATTTTAATGGTTTGGGATTTTCAGGACAGGAAGGGAAAGGATAAATTAATGCATTAAGCATTAGATAGGCTGGTTTATGATAGACCTATCATTTTCTGAATTGGTTGGGGAAAATTAAAAAAACATTAAAAAAGCTGTTTGTTTTTCTGGAAAGTTAATGGTTATATTTATAGGGTATTTACTTTTCTTCACCTTTAAGTAAATAATATGTACCATTTTTTTAACTTTTAAATCAATTTTATTATGAAAAAAATTTGTTTTCTTATAGCTTTCTTAATTAGTACTTTCTTGGTAAAAGCTCAGACATTGACATTTGTGAATCACCTGAGTTGTAATATTACAGTAGAAGCGAAATTTCAAAATGTATGTGGTACAGGAAATCCGGTATACCCTACTGTTGGTTTTACAGTAACAGCTGGCTCCTCCCTAACTTTAGATCCTTCAACTATGCCCTCCTCTTCCTGGACAAGTGGTGCCCCTACCGGTTCTGGAATTTGGATATGGTCTGGTATCTGGGACGGATGTGTAACCAATCCCGGATGCTTTGTTGAAGACCTTTGTCTAGGTAGTACTCAAACTAATAGCTTTTTGTATCAGTGTGGCGGGAGTTGCGTTGGTTATAGTCCAACATGTACATGGACTGGAAGCGGATCATCAGGTGCTACTGTCACAGTTAATTAATACTAAATTCAAAATATATTTAAAGGTGAAAAAGCCCCTAATAGGGGCTTTTTTGATGAAAGTAAATTTAAGACAAACTTCTACTTCAACACCATCTTCCTGATCATTCTTTCGCCATCTGCCATGAAGGTTACGAAGTATACACCCCTGGCTGCTGCACTCAGGTCTATCTCTGTGTTGAACTGGCCTTGCGTATTGGTATAGCTTTGGGCAAATACCTGCTGGCCCGTCATGTTCGTTACACTTATCTGTAGGTTCTTGATCACCTGCTGGCTG
>JBQCEX010000447.1:0-4130 GCA_051959855.1 Flavipsychrobacter sp.
CTACTCGACGTATACGTAGATAACCAATTATTCCCACCACAAGAGAAGCCAAAAGGAGAACATAAATGATGAATGTTCTATGGGGCATATTAATGGGCATATAGTTCCTTAATAATTCTCCTATATAATATTCACCTGCAATTCCAGTGAAAACTGCAACGTAAATATTTGTTAGTCTAGTTAAGTCATTTGTCTGTTTAATTGAATTATTTAGTATGATTTGCTGGTCTTTTATTTGAATATCTAAATCTGAAATTCTTTTTTTGTTTACGTATGTGTTTGTCTCGGTAAAAGCAATTCCCTTTAGTGTAATACTAACAACTGTTTTATTTATTTTCCCATTCTCATCCATAGCATATTGATATTCTAATAGCTCGTCAACTATTAGAATGGCTATTGCCTTATGGACATGTTCATTTGGTATATTTATACCTTCTTCTATTAAGTACTTTTGAATTTCGTGCCCGTCTCCTTTGATACGATGTTTAAACATTATACGCAATACTTCATCGCATTCTTTTTCAAGCATACATTATGGTTTAGCATTTTAAATGTAATGAAAAAGACATCATTACTCAATATGTGTTAAATCTGCCTTTGCAGCGATAACCAAACGATTATACACATGATTAATAAACAATACTGTATTACTCTATTGCGTTCCTTTCCAGAAATTACCACACAATATTTGTTTGTATTGAATTATTTTGGTATTTTATATAGAGGAGCATCCCTCACTAAAAAAAGAAACATGGAAACAATTATCAAATCTGAGATTCCAAATTCTAAAAACTTTTCAATCATTCTCTCCGAAATTAAGCAGATCAATGTGAGTGAGAAAGACAAGGCTATCAACTTTCTTCTAGTATCCGGACATGTAATAGGCTGGTCTTACGATAGTAAGGAAGATTGGGCAACAGATTATAATTATCTACTGCGCAATAATCCCTCTTTTTTTTAGTACTACAGTAAGTTGAACCCGAGAGATTTCTCTGTCGACATGATGCCTTGATTTGTTGGTAATAGCTCAGACTTATACGCCTGTTTTGATTGCTTTCAGATTTCGCTGGATGCCCTGGTATTTAGGGCGAATGAGTGGAGAGTTTTTGAATATTTTCCGGAAAGCTTCTTCTGTCATTGCTTCCCATTCTGCCAGGGACAGATCTAATATTTCAGGTATGGGAGTGAATGCTGGCTCAGCATTAGATTTTGAAAAACGATTCCAGGGGCAGACGTCCTGGCAGATGTCGCAGCCAAACATCCAGCCTTCCATTTTCTCGCTAAGGCCGGAGGGGATCAAGGCATCTTTCAATTCTATGGTAAGGTAGGAGATACATTTGCTTCCGTCTATTTCGCCGGGTGATACGATAGCTTGTGTAGGACAGGCATCAAGGCAACGGGTACAGGTGCCGCAATGATCGGTGGTGAAAGGAGCGTCAGCAATAAGGTCGAGGTCTGTGATAAGCGTAGCAATAAAAAAGAAAGAACCCATCTGCTTGTTCAGCAGGTTGCCATTCTTACCTATCCAGCCCAAACCGCTGCGCACTGCCCAGCTGCGCTCCAGCACAGGGGCACTATCCACAAAGCCACGGCCATTTACCTCACCAATATTTTCCTTAATAAAAGCAAGTAATTGATTGAGCTTGTCCCTGATAACATAATGGTAGTCCGTGCCCCAGGCGTACTTCGCTATTTTAGGTGCATCAGGTTGCTGCTGCTGTGCAGGAAAATAATTGAGCGTGAGCGTGATGACAGATTTTGCACCGGGCACCAGCTTGCGCGGGTCTGTACGCAGATCGAAATAGCGCTCCATGTACTGCATTTTTCCCTGGTGGCCTTTATTGAGCCAGGTTTCCAGGCGGCGGGCATCATCATCCAGTTGGGTAGCAATGGCGATGCCGCAGGTATTAAAACCCAGCTTTGCAGCTTCCTGCTTTATTAAAGTGGTATGTTGTTCTGCTGATTGCACTTAGTGGTCGCTGCCCTTTACTGCTTTTACCGTTACACCGCGAATTTCCGAAAGTCTTTGCAGATATTGCGCAGCATGATTCCTGGGAATGCCGGCCTGTATCATGCAAAACAACTGAAGGTCCTGTTTGTAGATGGTTGCCTCGCTTTGCTTCAACAAATGAAGCACTTCATTCATAACGGGGTAGTCGAAATTAATATCTACTCGTTCTTCAATCCATTTCTCAGTAAACGGCGCATTTGCAAGTGCATCAGCTGTAGCAGTTTTGTAGGCATTGATAAGGCCCGGCACGCCTAATAAAGTGCCACCAAAATAACGGACCACCACCACTAATACATTCGTAAGACCCGCACTGTCTATCTGCCCCAAAATAGGACGACCTGCACTGCCGGAAGGCTCACCATCATCCACCGCGCGATACTCCAATCCATCAGTGCCTAAACGATAAGCATAGCAATGATGATTGGCCTTAGGATGTTCTTTCTTCAATGCCTGCACTTTTTCCTTTACATCCTGCACCGTAAGGATGGGATAAGCAAAGGCCAGGAACTTACTGCCCCTGTCTTTAAACTCGGCAGTAGTATTGGCAGCAAGCGTTTTATATTTAAATGACTCTTCCATTCATATCAGCAAAAGCGATGAGCAATATAGCCGCTATAGCCATAACAATACCTATAGCGCGGGAGATAGTAACCTTCTCCCTAAAGAATAATATAGCCATAAGCGTGGATGCTACCACAATGGCAATGTTGTTGACAGGTATGATAGCCGAGCTCTGCAGGAAATTGGTATTGAGCATGCGGATAAGGAAGTAAATAGAGAAATAATTAGGCACACCCACGCAAATGCCTGCAACGATATTCCTCCAGTGCAGCTTTATTTTCTTCAGCATGGCCAGCACCGAAATGATAATGACACCAACGCTGCCTGCAGCGGCAAAAGCATGTATGGTATAGGCAGCCTGTACATCGGGCGTGGGCAGATAATTATGCTCTACATATTTAACCAATGTATCCAGCAGGCCGCTGCCTACAAACAGCAGCACGGGCCAGAAGAGGTTAGGCACTTTATTCGATTCATCCTTTACCCGAGTGCTGAGATAGACGGCAGGCAAGGCGATAAGAATGCCCAGTATCTTACCAGCATTTGCATGCTCATGATAAAGTAGCAGCGAAAAGCAAACAGGAATAACCAAAGACAGCTTGTTAGCTACTGTGGTTGTAGTGATGCCATCGACCCTGGTACAGTAGGCTAATAAATTGAAAATAGAAATAAAGCCACAGCCCATGAGCAGGGCCCAGATAAACCAATTGCTGTGCATACTTGCCGCACCAATGGGATTATGACCCAGGTAAATGCTGCCAGTGATAACACAAACCCAATAGTTGACCACGATAGCCTGCAATGCGTCTATCCTGTACCGGGGGAAGAGTTTCATTTCAGCAGAGAGCAGCGTATTCAACAAGACAACAAGTACCAAATAAATCATCCGCTATAATTTACAATTCCATGCCATGTACATATTTATATGCACTCTTGTTATTAATGAAAACATTCAGTCTGTCAACACCTATTTCTGTTGTGAAGGCTTCGGTTGCATTGCTAAGCACAGGCGCCTGTATGCTGTCGGCAGGCAATGTGGCCTGGCCGGTCAATACCCTGGCTTCGTCCCAGATGCCCATATCAATGAATCTGCCCAGCAGGTGGGCGCCACCCTCGACCATGAGCGAAAGGACCTTAGCCTCGTGCAAGCGCTGCAAAACGGCAGGAAGCAGGGAATCATCGAATGACAGCTTTACAAAATGTACGTGCCCTTCTTCTGCTTCCAGACGTTCATTGATGATCCAGGTAGGAGCATCCGTATTATAAAGATGATGTGTATGCGGCATTTGTATCTTACGATCGAAAGCAATGCGTAAGGGTTGCTTGCCATTCCAGAGCCGGGCAGTGAGCTGCGGATTATCGTGCACGGCAGTATGAAAGCCCACCATGATAGAGGCCTCTTCCGTACGCCATTTATGCACCAGGGCCTGGCTTTCAGCACCTGTTATCTGGAAACGGCTTTTATCCACAGGCGCGAAATGACCATCCGGCGTTTGTGCCCATTTTAAAATGATATAAGGCCTATGCTGCTGGTGAAAGCAGAAGAAGCGGCGATTGA
>JBQCEX010000448.1:0-2997 GCA_051959855.1 Flavipsychrobacter sp.
TACCGTTAAAAATTTTATTAAAATAAAATATCTTTAAATTAAAGGTAAATCTTTTGTTTTAAATATAGAAATTATTTTTTTGCTTAAAATAAATTAAACGACAGTGGCAAGACAGATAATAATGAATGGCGTAAGAAAACAAATAGTAATGAGCAGTTTTTTTCTTTTATCATTGTCGCTATACTTATGAATATAGACAACTAAAGTAGTGCTTAAGCCAAATAACAAGAATTGGGATGCGATAACCGCCTGGTTGGCAAGGGTACGTGTATAGCCAAGCTCCTGCTTAGGAATATATTGAAGAGACAAGAATATTATTGCAGCACCAAGAATGGCACCGGCGAAAACTACCAAGGAAGTTTTAACAGATTGTCGGAAAACAATACCCATGTTATCTTATTCGATGCTTAAATATTTTCGCAAAAAATACTTTTATATAATATCTAAGCAATTCTTTAGCTGTAAAAATAGTGCGGAAAACATAGTAATAAACTACTTTGCCTTTCCTATAGAGCATTATTTGCAATTCTCTATCAATAAAAATCTTTAACAGTTTTAGTTGTTTTTCAGGACTTGTGCTTGCGTTGCCAATATGTATAACAGTTGTATTGGTAAGATAAAAGTTGATGTATCCCAGTTGTGTAAACTGATAGCACCATAATTCATCCTCACCATACATAAAAAAACGTTCATCAAGTTTGCCGTGCGGCAACTTTTTATATAATGTAGCCGAAAACATCATAAAAGCACCACTTACCCAATCGCAAGGCGTATTGAAATTGCCTTTGAAATATTGATTAAGCATTAATGAGGCGCGCTGCTTATATGGCAATAATAAAAGTAATGGCCTGCATAAATCGAGTAATTCATTTTTGATGCTACGAAATTTGCGTGCTGTATGTTGTAGTTTCCCATCAGGGTACACAAGACGAACACTCAAAGCGCCGATTTCCTGGTTGTTTTCCAAATAGGTAGCAGCTTTTAAAATGCTATTTTCAGTCAGAATTGTATCAGAATTAAGCAAAAGTAAAATGTTGCCGGTAGCATGCTCAATACCTAAATTATTACCTTTAGCAAAGCCACTGTTCGTAGGGCTTTTTACAAGTATAATAGATGGAAACCGAATTAAAAAGTCATCTGGATTGTCAGTTGTTGAACAATTATCGACGACAATAATTTCATATGGAATACCACTCGTATGATTAATAATACTTTCGATGCAATTGCATGTTATTTTAAACGTATTGTAGTTTACAATAATTATCGAAACCATACTTATTTTCTTGCTACTACAACGAAATTCAAAGTGGCGCTATTATCTCTATCTACTCTATCTAAATAACTGAAAAGAATATTTATCAGCCATTTTATTCTAAAGATGAAATAAAGCATATTCATAAACCTGGATAAAAAGGTTTTCCTATTTATGGATGATCGAATACTATTAAGCATCACCTGGCCTACCAATGCCCACTTGCCACCATTAGGTTGTATAAGAACAGGAGTAAATCCAGTTTCCTTCAGCAGATATTCAAAACCGTATTTTGTAAAACGAAAAAAATCATAAGGTTCTTCATGATGTTCCCAGCACATTGGTGCAGAAAGAATTAGATTACCGCCGGGTTTTAAAATACGATAGGCCTCTGCGAGCAATTTTCTATGATCGGCGACGTGCTCCAACACTTGAGTAGTGAAAACTGTGTCTTTCGAATTATTGGGTAGTGGTATGTCAGTGGCGGGACAAATAATATCTACCAGGTTTCTGTCTGACTGAATGATATCACAGCCGGTGTAGCTATTTATCTTCCCTTCAAAAAGAACTTTATATGGCTTATTTCCGCATCCTATGTCCAGCACATCTCCGGAAGCATAGTTCTCTATTGCGTCCTTGAGATCTGTGAATAAATATTTATATTCCAGATAATATGGATCGTTTAAGCCTGTTTTAATAATGCTTAACCGTTCAAGATGTTCTGCACGGGTATTGTCCATTTAGTTAAATGTATTTTCTTAGCTTCCCTTTTTCAACTAAGCGGTTAAATTTTTTTGGAAAATAGGCCTTTAAAATAAGTTTTCCCAAAAAACCAATTGGCGCTTTCCTAAGTCCTGTAAGTATATATTCATCAACATATTGACGGCCAAAATATGTTGGCATTTTTTGTGCGAAATAATCCATAATCTGATTATTCTTCAGTTTACTTGAATTGAGGCTGCGAATTCCCGAATTAGCAAGCACCCTATATTCAAACAACGCCTCATTGATGTAATAAAATTTATTACCGGCAAAGGCGGCTCTAAGCCAGAACTCCCAATCTTCCAGCCCTGCTACCAGCCTCGATGATTCGTATCCACCTATTTTCTCCCACATTGATTTCCGATACAGAGAACAATTGTCAATAAAATTGCTCAACATTAGCCGTTGTAAGTTGAAATTACCAGCTAGATATGTACCTGATTGATCGCCAATAAGTATAGAATTGCAATAAACTACAGATATATCTTGCCGACTGTCCAAAATAGCAACTGTTTTTTCAATGTAGTCAGAATTAATTTTATTATCAGAATCAATAGGTAAAATATATTCACCCTTCGCGTGCCTGATGCCTACATTGCGAGTTTCACATACTCCCTTATTTTCCTGAAATATAATGGTATAACCTTTATTTTTTAAATCAGTTAGATAATCAATTGTATAACTATCTGTAGAGCCATCATTTATAATAATTATTTCGTACGGAATATTTGTTTTTGAGTTTGCAATACTCTGCAAAGTTTCCGGAAGATATTTGCCGTGATTATAACAAGGTATAATAATAGAAACTTTTACCATGTATTGATGCTTGATATTAAAAATGGACTAAATTAAGGCAAATATTCTTGTACGTAAAATATTGTAAAAGGTACAAGGCAATTAGACTTTCTATTATAAAGAGTGAAATATTTTTACTTAAGCAATGTCACACTTCCTTTTTGTGTGATAATGCAACCATCTGTAGT
>JBQCEX010000449.1:0-2379 GCA_051959855.1 Flavipsychrobacter sp.
GGATACACCGTCGCAGGATGTTACAATGAAGGAGGTGCGTTCCTTGTGGCTGCATTTGGGCTTGTATGATGTACTTCAGGTATTATTCAGTTGGGTAGATAAGTTCATCATGTCATTGGTATTGATAGCTTCTCTTTCGGCTATTTACTACAATGGCGCCATGAATATACCTTTCCTGCCATTGATTCTCAGTGCTGCAGGTAGTGCTATACTTATACAACTGGCATCAGTTAATAAAGAGGATGAGCTAACAGAGACTTTGCGATTGCTTAATCAATCGGCGCGAATGCTTTCCTGTATTGTGTTCCCTCTGTTCCTGTTCCTGTTGTTTTTCAGATACGAGTTGTTCGGCGTTTTGTTGTCAGATAAGTACCTGGCTTCAGTTCCGGTGTTCCTGGTCTCAATCCTGGTGCTGCCATTGCGTGCCTATAGCTTTACGACAATCCTTCAAAATCAGCATAAAGGAGCTATCATCAATATTGGGGCTATACTGGATATTGTACTTGCCTGCCTGCTGATCTATCCATTGTATAGATGGTTAGGCCTGCCTGGTGTTGCTTTGGCCTTTGTTATTACTACCTATCTGCAGGCGGCTTATTATATGTACCATACAGCCCGTGTGCTGCAAGTGAAGCTACCTGCGTTATTGCCCTATAAGAACTGGCTTTTCAAGCTTATCATTTTTGCCATTACATTCATAACAATTCATTATCTGCTTGTTCAGCTCTTTAAACCCGCAGGTGTCTTAATTTCAGGTGCTGTTCTATCTGGGATAATTGTTTTAATTTCATTATGGATAGAGCTTAAAGCATACAGGCGCAAATATGGCAAAGCACTTTCATAGACCTTCTTTAAAGAATATTGATAACACTGGCTTTGGTGCTAACAGTACCGTAGAGGGTGGTCGCCTGACCAATAAGGATGGTACTACCAACCTGGAAAAGACCGGCTTACCCTTTTGGGAACGTATCAGCATTTATCATACGCTTTTGCGTATGAGCATTAGCAAATTCTTCCTGGTAGTGCTGCTATTCTATACTTCTATCAATCTCATATTTGCGACCTTGTATTTTGTTGTAGGTGTCAATCAACTTATAGGTACAGATGGTACCACTGCGTTCATGCAGTTTATGGATGCCTTCTTTTTCAGTTCCCAGACCCTAACAACAGTAGGCTATGGGCATGTAGCACCTGCGGGACTGGCAGCTAATTTCATTGCGTCTTCCGAATCCTTAATAGGCATTTTGTCCTTTGCGTTAGTTACCGGTTTGATCTATGGCCGTTTTGCGAGACCGCGTGCCTATATGAAATTCAGCAATAATGCTTTAATAGCACCGTATAAGCAGGGCAGGGGATTAATGTTTCGTATCGCCACTTATAAGAATAATCATCTTACAGACGCAGAAGCGACAGTTACCTGCGCGCTTCATGTAATGGAAGACGGAGTGCCTGTTACTCGTTTTTATATCCTCAAGCTTGAAATAAGCCGAATTAACTCTTTGGCATTGAGCTGGACAATTGTGCATGCAATAAATGAAGATAGCCCGCTATATGGTTATTCAGAACAGGATATTCGTGACAGCAAGATAGAGGTGATCGTAAATATTAAAGCATTTGATGATCATTTTTCCAATATAGTTCAGCAACGTACGTCTTACAATGTTTCTGAAATCATATATGGCGCTCGTTTTCTGCCCATGTTTCATAAAGCGCCAACAGGTACACACACTATCCTGGAGATAGACAAGATCAATGCTTTTGAAAGGGTTACAATACCAGAGCCTGAGTTAAGTCTTTCCTAACAAAAGGAACTCTGCAGGCAAAATCATAGATTTGTACTATGATCAACACCAATTCCATATCGGCAAAAACACATGAATTTCTTGAAAAGGAGGCAAATTACGGTGCGCATAACTACCATCCTTTACCAGTGGTATTGACGCGTGGCGAAGGTGTACATGTGTGGGATGTGGATGGTAAACGCTACTTTGATTTTCTTTCAGGATACTCTGCTATTAACCAGGGCCATCGGCACCCTAAGATCATGGCGGCATTTATGGAGCAGGCAGAGAAACTAACGCTTACATCGCGCGCCTTTCATAGTGACCAATTGGGTATCTATGCTGAATATGTAACCAGCTATTTTGGCTATGATAAGGTGTTGCCTATGAATACGGGGGTTGAAGCCGTGGAAACTGCGCTGAAACTTGCACGGCGCTGGGGCTATGAAGTAAAGGGCATTCCTGCTGACAAGGCAAAGATCATAGTATGTGCCGATAACTTTCACGGAAGAACCATTAATGTTATTTCCTTTAGCACAGACCCGGACTCGAGAAGAGATTTCGGTCCTTTTGTGCCAGGCTACCAGATCATTCCTTA
>JBQCEX010000450.1:0-6035 GCA_051959855.1 Flavipsychrobacter sp.
CACATGCCGGAAAGATACCGGCATCAGACGGCGGACTGGTGCGCAGAGAAATTACCCAAGGAACAAAGTCACATGCAATGCCAGCTAAATTAGGTTTGTTGATAACATCAATATCCAGATAATCAGGGTCACCCAGATAAAGTTTACCATCCGGCCCAATCTTCATGTCTGTAAGCCATGGAGGCTTTGTATTATCCGAATCAAGTGTACATATCTTTACTTTAGATGCTGCAATAGTTGCAAGTACACCTGAGCTCATATCAAATTGATAAATGGAGGTTGTAGTGTTTGAAAAGCCGGAGTAAGAAGTGAGGTATAGCTTAGAATTATCAGGTGAAAATACAGCTCCATAATAGTCGTCATAGTCAAGCTTAAAACAATTGGATATTAATCCCGAATGAGCATTAAAATCGAATAGTTCCACATTCTCATCCCAACGGTCACACATTACAAGCTTTTTACCATTAGGCGAAAACTTTATAACGCCGTCCATATACCAATGATGGTAAGCACTGCTAAGTGCAGTTTTCGACACTACAGGGTGAAGGTTAAGCCCTGCATCAGTAATTTCATAAGATTTGAAAATAGAAGTATCAGCCTTATGTACCACCAGCCATATATCGCAATCTGCACCTAATACCGGGGTCATTTTATCTGTGAGGTCGGAATCTATCAATATACCTTTTCTGCCCGGTACTACATCCCCTAAGCCCCCATTAAGGCTCATGTCTATTACGCTGTAATAAAGATTGGTATTTGGCAATACAGCAGGTACAGTTCCCAGGCCCATGCTAAAAACATAATATTTACCCGCACTGTCAGGAAAAGGAACTATAACTACAGGCTGTGCTTGTGAAAGATAAATTGGCACTAAGCTATTACCGTTTGGCATTAGGGTACCGTTACGGTCTTGTATGGCCCAGCCATTTGAGGAAAATAACAATTTACCGCTGGCATCGCAAACGGATGCACAACCTGTTACGCCGTGAGATTTTGTAGGTATGGATACAGGGCTGCCGCTGTTAAAGTCCAATCCTACCTTATAGCCAAATACCCATATATTTTGTTCCTTTTGAGCGAAAACTGTAAATCCCCAAAAAAGTAAGACTATTGTTATTACGGCTTTCATATAATGCTGGTATTACTGGCTTAAAGAGTAAAGAGCCAATATGAATTGGCTCTTGCTAATTTTTGCCTGATGATAGGGTTTATCGCGCTACGCTGAAACGGTTTTGCAACTGTAATCCACTTGCCTTGTCGAAATATGCAATATTATAAACACCATTAACAAGAGAAGAAACAGAAATAGTTTGAAGTGGCCTATCGAAAGGTTTCTCGATTATTACCCTACCTAATTCATCAGTAATACTAATTGTTCCATTTACAGCTGAAAGACCTGACACCTTAATCGATATATTCTCATTTGCCGGATTAGGATAGCACGACAGCTGCGTAGCTATTTTATTGACACTTGCAACAGCAGACAACTTCGAAACATAGAAGGTATCTGTATGCCATTGACAATAGTTATAATATTGTACATAGTATGTGCCAGTATCCTTCGCAGTAATAGACGTATCTGAGGTATTATTACTCCACTTATAACTAAAGTATCCTGATGGCACGCTGAGCACTACGCTATCTGTAAGAGTAACACTTGTATGCGTATGAAAAGTATCCTGCAACGGCTTTACGAAAGGTAGTCCTAACTCATAAGATGAGCCTGTTGAAGAAATAAATCCCATAGCATTTAAATGCACATCGCAGCTTGTACCTGAATTATTTGGCTGGGCGATGTAAAAAATTGAGTCTGCACCAGCTACACCAAGTGGATTAATATAGGTATGGTTACCACCTATACCGTAAATACGGCCATCTGGACCAAGTCTCAACACGGTTGCATATGAAGACATGTCGCTCAATGTATCTATCAATTTACGTGAAGCAATGATCGCGGACGGCGAAGCCCCTGTTACATCATACTGAACTAAAATATTGGGGTTACTGCCAGCAGTGTATGATGATATATACAGCTTCGAATTATCAGGAGAAAAACTGACACCTACGTCACTAATACCCGTATCTAATAATACAGCGTTTGAAACCTTACCTGTAGCAGTAGAAAAATCGTACAGTTCAGTTCCTAATCCGGTAGGCAAACCATTACCGCTATTTACAGCGAGCTTCTTCCTGTCGGATGACGCTACCATGTCACCACTTACATAGGCAATTATTCCGCTAAGATTACCTACATTAGAAACAACCGGAATAGTATTCAAGCCTGTATCTGTGATATCATAAACAAGGAACTTATTAGTATTGGTATCAGCAAAATAGAATGATGTATCGTACTTGTGTGTTACGAGCCAAATATTGCAGTTATTACCTGGTATAGCTACTAATTTGTTACCCAATGAAGAATCAATAGGAATACCTTTCTTGCTTGTTACAACATCTCCGAGGCCGCCATTCAGGCTCATGTCCACCACCGAATAATATAAACGTCCTGCAAACTGATCGCCAGTAAGAATTCCGTCCACATTCTCATGAGAAAATAAATAGTATTTATTAGGATTATTGACAAATGGAAGAATTAATGATGCCCCTTTTATAGCGCTATGAGGCGCAATAAGATCATAACCGTTTGGCATAGCGTGGCCATGCTTGTCCCATACCGAGTCACCACTAGTATAGAATAGTAGATTCCCACTGGCATCGCAAACAGACGCACTACCGTACATAGCGGCAATGCTTGTTTTTATAGCGACCGGGCTACCACTATTAAAATCTAAACCCGCATGATAACCCATAACCCAAATATTATTTTCTTTTTGGGCATACAGGTTGCTTACCATCATAGTTAGGGCGAAGAATAATAAAGATCGTTTCATGATTGTAAGTTTTTAATTTAAAGGATAAAACTTTGATTTTCCAAGATCTTTACAAATATGAAATATTATCCAGACGTCAGCAATACAAACAAGTTGGTATTTTTACAAACTGCAGTCAATAGTAATTTTATAACTAAATAGCTATATAATACTTAACATGTCAGTGCCTATACACATTGTTATTGCCGACGACCATAACCTTTTTATTGAGGGTTTGCTACTATTACTGCAGGGCGAACCGGATATAGAAATAGCTGCTGTGGCAAACAATGTGCAACAGTTACTTCAATTATTACCTAAAACATTGCCGGACGTGATCTTATTAGATATTAACATGCCAGGTATAAGTGGAATAGATGCGTTGAAACCTATTCGTCATAATGCTCCTAAAACAAAGATCATTATGCTATCCACTTATAACGAAGAGCACTTAATAGAAAAATCCAGAGCAAATGGCGCGGATGGATATCTTCTAAAAAACACCAATAAAGAAGATCTTTTGCAAAGTATCCGGGAAATATACAATGGTAGCCATTGCTTTCCTGCTAAAACAAACAACCATCAATCACCCTTCCCTGAAGATGGAAAATTCTTATCGCAGTTTAGTCTTACTAAAAGAGAAAATGAATTATTGCAGCTAATCAAAAAAAGCTATACTAATCACCAAATAGCCGACCATCTACACCTGAGTATATATACGGTAGAAACCCATAGGAAAAATATTATGCAAAAGTTAAAACTCAAGAGCCCTCTTGACCTTATTAAATTCATTATGCAGCATAATTTATAACCTTTATGCAGCCGGTATAAAAATAGATACAAGCGTTCCATTTTCGAGAGATGAGTCAAATTCAATTTTGCCATTTAATAGCGCAATTCTCGATTGTATGTTACGCAAACCGATGCCGGTAAATTTATTTAGTTTATTAGTATCAAAGCCACCACCATTGTCTTCAATGGTAGCGCGTAGGCCATCCTCATCCTTTATCAGTGATATATCAAGCTGTGTTGCTCCTGCATGTTTAATAACATTAGAGACACATTCCTGTACCACACGATATAAAATAATTTCAGTTGTGCTATCAAAATGTTGTTCCAATCCTTGTGTATACAGGTTTATCTTTATTACATCCCTATCAATATTATCAACAAATTGCTTGATGACTAATGCAAGACCTGACTCAAGTAGTGCATTAGGCATCATGTTGTGAGAAATAGTCCTCACCTCTTTAAAGCTTTCATCCACCATACCAACTATCTTGTCAAACTTATTTTTTTGCTCGCCTGATCTAAATAGAATTTCCTTCTCAATTGCCATCAGGTTGATCTTTGCAGCACTTATTGTTTGACTGATTCCATCATGCAAGTCACGTGCTATCCTTTTGCGTTCTTTTTCTTCGCCTTCCATCACAGCTTTCAGCTGCTCTATTCTTCGCTTATGCCTTGAATTCCGTAGTAAAATAAAAAGCAAACTAATCAACAGCAATAATATTATCAGTATACTAAAAATAAGAATGCGTTGCCTTTGTAGTCTATTATCCTTTAACGATAATAGCAGTCTTTTTTGAGCAAGTTCTTTATCTTTCTCAGTAGTTTGAAACTTTGTCTCCTGCTCGCTAAATTGATGGGCGCTCATCTCATTTAAAACGCTGCTATATAGATTTGAATATGCCAATTGCTGTTCGTACGCTTGCCTGTATCTACCTGTCTCAGCATAAATTTTGGCCAGTGTTAAATACGCGTCGGTAAGATGGCTTTTAACGTTATTTTGTTCAGCCAATTTTTCAACTGAAAGCAGTATGGTCTCAGCTTTAGCATAATTTTTCAGCTGATAATAGGCATTTCCGAGATCGTAGTAGATAAAAATATCGTCTGTTACCGAATTATTATTTATAGCTAAGGCTTTATTTAAATAATCAATGCCTTTTCGCGGCTCATGTTTCTTAATGTATAGCTTACCAATATTCTGCAATATTGTCTTTTGTACATCTATTTTGCCAGCTTTCACGCTTAGGTCTAATGATCGCAGGAACAGTGGCAGGGCGCTATCAACATTTTCTTTTTGATAATAAGCCCCTGCAATATCCTGAAGGATTCTTGCCTGTAGTGCGAGATCATTAATTTGCACTGCAAGGGGCTGGGCTTTTTGCAGATAATAAATTGCTTTGTCATTCTCCCCAATATTTAAAAGCTCTCCACCCAGATTACAATATACATTTGCTATGGAAAAAGGATCTTTTATTCCATGTTTTGCGGCCTCGTCAATAGCCTTATACATTAAATTGACGCCAGTTAGATAATCACCTTTGACGTTATACAAAGCCGATAGATTATTATATATCTCAAAACTTAACCGTGAATTCCCTGTATCAGGTATATGTTGTAGCGCCTCTTCCAAAATGGAAATTGCCTGGTCATATTTTTCTTCTTTGGTGTAACATAGACCCAGAACATTTAAAGAACGAGCTATTCCATGTTCATAATGCATATCACGGCTGACAGATAAGGTGTTTTGCAGTATGTTGATGGCGCTATCCGGTAGTGTATCTTTTAGCTTAATTGCCTGCTTTATGAAGGAAGAAATGCTGGCAGTATCAGCTTTAATATTTTTATTGGGTCGTGTATTTAACTCATTTATACGTACACCTTTCTCCTGCGCATGACTACTAGGTTGCACGAGAAAAAACAAGCAAAATAAAGCAAATACGAAACGCATTATTTGCAATATAATACATGCTCCGAAATTGTAATTAATAAATAAGGAGTATATCGGACAATCTTTAACTTTGAGTGTAATTGTTAGCATTACTATGGAAAATTCTGAACGCTCTCATGTCACTGGCCAAAGCTTTGATACCATTAGCCCCTCTGCAAAGGCTTTGCTACTGTTAAAGGGACACACAGATATCCCTTTTGCACGCCAGGCTGCCGAGCTCATTTCAAGACCTGAAAAGTACGAACCGGATTTCGATAAAAAAGATTTTGGTTTTTGGGCACGTGTACTGCATTTTGAAATGCGCTACCAAAGCATTAACAATTTACTTGCTGACCTCCAGGTAAAAAACATTCTTGAATTATCTTCGGGTTTCTCTTTCAGAAGTTTACAGACAGCTGTAGAAAATGACGTTTACTATATCGATACTG
>JBQCEX010000451.1:0-15840 GCA_051959855.1 Flavipsychrobacter sp.
TTTAGACATGGTTTGCCCTGCTATTACATAGCTGCTATCGGCTGTTTGTATAACATCATAGCTTTCATCCATTTGACTTCCACCCAGACATTTTTGCCACTCCACCTTCCCGGTGTCATCCAACTTTACCACCCATATATCACCTTGCAGTGTATCATGTACTCCGCTAACATCTCCGTCTGCAGAGCTGGTTATACCGCAAAAAATGTAGCCACCATCACTTGTAGTGGTTATGCTATTTGCTTTATCTACTCCTTTGCCGCCATATGTTTTTTGCCATACAATTTTGCCCGACGGTGATAACTTCAATATCCAGGCATCAATGCTGCCATGATTGAATGTTATATCTCCGTCAGCAGAGGCGGTATATCCTGACACTATATAAGCTGTATCACTCCATTTAATACAAGTAAAGGCATCCCATGCAGTACCCCCGTAACATTTTGCCCACTTAAAAAAGCCGTTATTTTCTATCCAAAGCAGCCAACCATCGTCAAAGCCACCATGATTATCTGCAGCAATGCCGTCACGCGATGAGCTTGTACCTGCCATTATATATCCACCACCATGTGCCTGTATTATATTGGCCGGCTCCTCGCCCATTGTACCACCATAGCAACTTTCCCAGTCTATTACAGCACTTTTTTGAGCATACCCATTGCTCCAGCAGTTGCATAATAGCAAAACAATAAAGAAATGAAGTTTAAGGGTTTTAGATATTTTCATAAAAGGTGTTTTACTGCTAAATGAAGTTACTAATTCCATACAATTATTGCTAATGCATGGGACTTACTACAAGGTATATTGCAAGAAAAAATTGCTGATTTTTTGATTTTTGCCTGAAAGCATTTACAGTAGCACTTTCCATGGAATTTGCCAAAGGTATAAATGGGTATAAAGGGTATAATGCCCATTCAAAATTGAAAGGCCAAAACAAGAAATTGTTTTCCCGCTGATTGCCGCAGATATATGATTTCCGATAAACGCAGATATTCGCTGAGGCGTGTAATGTGACATTTGCCGGAAATATTTTTTTGAGACATTTATTGTGCGCTATTGGCTTGAAAGGCTTGCTGTTGCTATGTTATTAAGCTTTTATAAAAAGTAACATTACTACCCAAGAATTACCCAAAAGGTTACAAAATGTCGCATTTGAGAAAGTATAAAGTAATAAGTATGCAGAATGATGCATAATTTATTTAGGGTTTACAGTATGTCAAAGAGCTTGCTAATTAGTTATAATTAGCTAATGCAAGATAAGATTTCAGCCGGGCGATTTCCAAATAATGATATCCACAAATGAGTGGTATGAGTTATTCACCCAACGCTGTCTTTCCTGAAAGCAGGTAGATAACTGCCATGCGTATGGCTACCCCATTTTCCACCTGGTCGAGAATGATGGATTGTGAGCTGTCTGCGACGTCTGAGTTTAATTCCACACCCCTGTTAATCGGGCCAGGGTGCATGATGAGGATTTCTTTCTGCAGGCTATCCAGCATATCCTTGTTTATGCCGTAATAGAGGGAGTATTCGCGCAGCGTGGAGAATAGTGGTTTGTGCTGGCGTTCCAGCTGTATGCGCAGCACGTTGGCTACCTCGCACCATTCCAATGCCTTTTTAACGTCATATTCTACTCTTACACCAAGATCCTGAATATATTTAGGTATGAGCGTTGGCGGGCCGGAAACGGTTACTTCTGCTCCCAGCTTGCTAAGACAGAAGATATTGCTGAGCGCCACACGGCTGTGCATGATGTCGCCGATTATAGTGATGCGTTTACCCTTCAGATCGCCTTTCTTCTCGCGTATGGAGTACGCGTCTAATAGCGCCTGTGTAGGATGTTCATTCGTACCATCGCCTGCATTTATGATGCTCGCATCCACATGTTGCGCCAGGAACCATGGTGCACCGCTTGCCGAATGGCGCATTACGATCATGTCCACCTTCATGGCGAGTATATTGTTCACCGTATCTATCAGTGTTTCACCTTTTGATACCGAAGAGCCGGAGGCAGAGAAATTGACAGTGTCGGCGCTGAGGCGTTTTTCAGCCAGCTCAAATGATATGCGGGTACGGGTGGAATTTTCGAAAAAGAGATTAACAACAGTAGTATCGCGCAGTGCAGGCACTTTCTTTATTTGCCTTTGCAGCACCTGCTTAAAGTTATCAGCCGTCTGGAATATCTGTTCAATATCCTGTGTTTGCAGTTCCTTGATACCTAACAGATGTTTTACTGAAAGCGACATGTATGTTGTTTATATTTATTGTATTAATCAATGAGCACTACTTCGTCTTTCTGATCCTTTTCCTGCCAGTATACTTTTACCTTTTGGGTAATGATGGTGTCCACTATACGACCGGCATAGTCTGGCTGTATAGGCAGTTCCCGGCTAAAGCGGCGGTCTATGAGCACCATCAGCTCTACCTTTTTGGGTCTGCCAAAATCAATGAGCGCATCCATAGCCGAGCGTATAGTACGGCCAGTATGCAGCACATCGTCTATCAGCACTACATTCCGGTTCTCTATACTGAAGTTTATATCCGTAAGAGAAGGCACATGTATATCGCCCTGGTGTACATCGTCCCTGTAAAAGGTAATGTCCAGCATACCATAGTCAATATTGGTCTGCCCTGTTATTTTGCGTACCAGTTCGGCTATACGGCCGGACAGCCATATGCCTCTTGGCTGTATGCCAATAATAGCAGTATCCTCGAAAGTAAGATGATTTTCAACCAGTTGATGTGCCAGCCGCTGCAGCGTTATATCCAGTTGTTTATGATCCAGCAGGGTCTTCAAACTATGAGATTTAGCCCAAAAATAAAAAAGCCTGGGCGCATTTACGAATTACTGAAGGAAAAATGTTTTTGTGGACATTACCTGCATAGTGGAATACCTTACATTCGCTGCCTGAAAAATAGTGTGTTATGCCTGTTCCTATACTGAATCGTGTTAATGATTTTTTCGAATCTTATGCCAGGGCTTACGAAACCTTTGATACCAAGCTAATGGCTTATCTCCATAATATTCCCTGTACCCTGCTGGATGACGATGCGACCAATATATACGCAGAAGCCAGCCGCCTTGAAGGGCTTTTTAATCAAGGCGCACACTTTTATAAGCAGCATGGCATACTGCATGCCCGTGCAGACGTATGGAACGTGCAGACGATAACTGACAAAGTGGCTAAAGTAAAGGTGAACTGGAAATACTTTGACGCAGACAAAAAGCCGGTGTACGATTGCGACTACCACTACATACTAAAGCTGGATAAGCATGACCAGCCAAAGATCATCCTTTCCATATCGGTAAATGAGAAAGAAAGAATGGAAGCCTGGCTACAGCAGACACAGAATAAATAATATCTTTAGGGCCATGAAGTTGATAAAAGCCTACCAGCAGGTATATGGTAAGTTATATGGTGTATTAGTCTTTGCTGCATTTATCTATTTTGTGCTGGTTGGCCTGTTCTGGAACTATATTGCCATAAAAACGCAGGGCTTCAACCTGGTGGCCCTCATATTTACCTTAGTATTTGTAGCGCTCATTTTTCTGAAGCACCGGCTTGCCACCCTTATTGTAGGCATCATAGGCTTGTTTTTCTCCATTGTCAGCTTCCTGGGAGTATTAGCTTCGCATGAACAATACAAAGCAGCTGTAGCAGCGGGCAATAATGAGATAAACTTTATGATCGTCTTCTCCGTTATTAACGTCGTTATGTTCCTGCTGCTCATTTTCAGCTACCTGCGCGCGCATGTACAGAATCCGGAATAGCTATTGGTATTACTATAAAATTTGTAGCTTAGTTGGCAATACCTTGATATGAAAATTAGTGCAAGCCTGTATGCGCTATATTTTGTTGCTGTGCTATACCTGCTGCTAAGCAGTTGTGCTGTCCGGTCTGTTTACATTCCTGTCACTCAAAACACACCATTATTTGATAGTAATAAAAGGGCTTCTGCTAATGCATACCTGGGTGGTAACCATATAGAATTGCAGGCAGCCTACAATCCGATCAAACACATTGCTGTAACAACTAATGTAAATTTTGGTGATGGCATTGCTATCTATGATGCCGCTTTGGGCACCTATGCTTACAGCAAAAGCACAGCCTGGCGCTACGAAGTATTTGTGGGCTATGGCAGCAATGACAATTTCAGTCTTCGTTCCAATACTTTTAGTTTTTTGGAAGGAAAATATAGCTATGCTGTAACCGCTAACTATAATAAATACTATTTGCAGCCAGCTATCGGCTTCTTTAGCCAGCTGGATATGTATAAGCTTAACTATTCGTTTTCATTATCTGCCCGCACATCTTTATTGTACTTCCAGGATTTTGTTTATAAACAAGCCGACAATAGCGGCAGTACGCCGATTTACACTGTAGACAAGGAATACTACGGTAAAACCCTCTTCCTGCTAGAACCTTGTATAACCAACAAGGTGGGTATGAAGAACATATATGGCGTGCTGCAGCTACAGGTAATCATACCATACTCTCAACAGATAGACCTGCACAATACTAAATTTTCGCCCGGCTATCTTTTTAGCGTAGGCCTGCAATACAATTTAAACTTTAAAAAGCGACATAGATGAAGCAGCTAAAGCTGGCATCGCTACTGCTGCTCCTGTTATGTAGCTCATGCTTTTTTCTTGGCCCTTCCCACAGGCAAAGGCTAAGAATGGCGGAAAAGGCAGCCCCTATAGATGTGGCTATAATTCCGGGGCTTCCATTCAAAGACGGACATTGGGATACCTTGCTGAAGGCCCGTATGCTGTGGTCGCTATACCTATACAAGCACCATATTGTAAAGAACATTATATACTCAGGTAATGCAGTACACAGTCCATACAAAGAAGGAAAGCTAATGGCAATATACGCTGCTGCTTTAGGTGTAGATCCAGATCATATTTTCGTAGATACAATAGCCGAGCACAGTACTGAAAATTTATATTACGGCTATAAACTGGCCAATAAATTAGGCATAGACAAATCTATAGCTGTGGCTACGGACCCATTTCAGTGTTATATGCTTTACCGATTTTCTCACAAACATTTTAAAAAACATATCTACTTTTTGCCTGTGATATATGATTCTATAAGAACTTTAGCTAACCTGAACCCAGAAGTGGATGCGAGTCCCGCATTTGTACCGCAATTTATATCGCTGGATGAACGCCTGAGCTATTCTCAACGCCTTAAAGGGACGCGTGGCAAGAACATAAAGTATGACATGGATAGTATGGCAACAAAAAAAGACCAATAAGCATTGGTCTTTTTTAAATAATATTCAGTAATGTTTTATTTGAAAGCGTTAATGCCCGTTATGTCCATGCCGGTTATGAGCAAGTGAATGTCGTGGGTACCTTCATAAGTTACCACAGATTCCAGGTTCATCATGTGGCGCATGATGCTGAATTCGCCGGTTATACCCATGCCGCCCAGTATCTGGCGAGCTTCACGGGCTATTTTCAAGGCAATATCGCAGCTATTGCGCTTAGCCATAGATATCTGAGCAGGAGTTGCACGGTCTTCGTTACGCAGCACGCCCAGTCTCCAATTTAGCAATTGGCTTTTGGTTATTTCGGTGATCATTTCGGCCAGCTTCTTTTGTGTTAGCTGGAAGCCACCAATAGGCTTACCAAACTGAACACGCTGCAGGGAGTAGCGCAGAGCGGTATCATAGCAATCCATTGCGCAGCCCAAAGCACCCCATGCTATACCGAAGCGGGCGCTGGACAGGCAGCTTAATGGCCCTTTCAGCCCTTTGACTTTAGGTAATATATTTTCTTTAGGAACCTTTACATTGTCAAATACCAACTCGCCGGTGGCAGATGCACGCAATGACCATTTGCCATGCGTTTCAGGCGTAGTGAAACCTTCCATACCTCTTTCCACTATCAGGCCTTGTATCTCACCCTGCTCATTCTTTGCCCATACCACAGCTATGTCAGCAAACGGAGCATTGGATATCCACATTTTTGAGCCATTCAGCACTACATGGTCGCCGGCATCAGTAAATTTGGTCTGCATACTGCTTGGGTCAGAGCCGTGGTTAGGTTCTGTAAGCCCGAAACAACCCATCATTTCACCGGTTGCCAGCTTAGGCAGGTATTTATGCTTTTGCTCTTCGCTACCATACTTATAAATGGGGAACATTACCAGGGAACCCTGCACAGATGCTGTAGAGCGAATGCCAGAATCCCCCCTTTCCAGTTCCTGCATCATAATACCATAGGTAATATAGTCGAGTCCGGCGCCACCATACTCCTGGGGAACAAATGGGCCAAAACAACCTAACTCACCCAATCCCTTTATGATCTGCTTCGGAAAGGCTGCCTTTTGGGCGTAATCTTCAATAATTGGGGAAATATCTTTTTTAACAAATGCCCTTACACTTTCCCGTATTAGCTTTTGTTCATCTGTAAGTAGTTCATCCAGGAGGTAATAGTCTGGATGCTGGTAGAGGTCTTTTTGCATAAATATGTTAAAATTGCCACAATTGGTGGCGCAAAGGTAGCATTTTTGACAGACACGATATATTTTTACATGATTTTCTGCCAAGGATTCCTATAAATTTTACGTCTTATATCCCTATAGTCGAAATCCATAATCCTTGAAAGATAATGCAGATATGGTTTGTCCGTTTATTAACAATATTTACGGAAGGATAGCGAAAAATCAATGTATTTGTGGAACATGTTTTGTGGGTACATTATTAGGAATTTATTAAGATTTGAGTTCAAACCATTTCCCGATAAGTTCTGTCTTAGTAAAGTATTGTATAGTTAATTAAATTTTAATTTCTTATGAGGCAGTTAAAGATTGCCACTCAAATCACAAACCGCGATTCCCAGGCTGTTGAAAAATACCTGCAGGAAATCAGCAAGATCTCTATGATCACGCCGGAAGAAGAAACTACGCTGGCCCAGAAAATACACATGGGCGACCAGCGTGCGTTGGAAAAGCTGGTTAAGGCTAACCTTCGTTTCGTGGTTTCGGTGGCAAAACAGTATCAGCATCAGGGTTTATCTCTGAGTGACCTGATAAATGAAGGCAATTTAGGTCTTATTAAAGCTGCTCAGCGCTTTGATGAAACCAAAGGTTTTAAATTTATCTCTTATGCTGTATGGTGGATCCGTCAGTCAATCCTGCAGGCATTGGCCGAACAGGGACGCCTGGTACGTCTGCCACAGAACAAGATAGGTACGTACAATAAAGCTAATAAAGCATTCATTGCTTTTGAACAGGAAAACGAACGTGAACCATCTACTGAAGAATTGGCGGATATCCTTGATATGAGCGAAACTGAAGTGACCAATATCTTCACCAGCAATTCACGCCATACTTCACTGGATGCTCCTGTACATGAAGCAGAAGACGTGGCTATGGGTGACCTACTGGAAGGCAGCAGTGATACCGATGACGATGTAATGAAAGATTCACTTCGTGCTGAAATCCGCCGTATCCTTAAGTCATTGAGTGTACGCGAAGCTGAAATCCTGGCTGCTTATTTTGGCCTGGAAGGTGATAATGGTCCAAGCATTGAAGAAATAGGCGAAAAATATGACCTTACCAAAGAACGTATCCGCCAGATAAAGGAACGTGCTATCAAGCGCCTGCAAAAGGCACGCTATAGCAATGCATTAAAGGTTTATTTAGGTTAGTAATTAATTTTATCGACCCAAATTAGTAAAATCCGCAGCTGTGCTGCGGATTTTATATTTTCTGCAATTTGAATATGATATTGGAAGTGAACTTGGTATTATCCAATATCTCAAGTGACATATTGTGTTGCTGTGCGAATTGCTCAATAAATGCCCTGCTGATAAAATGAAGCTCATTCTGAGTTTTATTAAAGCTAAATACCTGAGTTGAGAATACTTCTGTGAGCCTGGTGCCTTTGTGTCGTTCCTCCAGTTCTGTAACCCCATCCCGAATGATCAGCATACCTTGTTCATTTAAGGCGGCGTAACATCGCTCCAGCAAAGACAGCTGTTGGTCCGGCAGCAAGTAATGCAATACATCACTTATGATAATGCCGTCACAGGCATTTAAACTGTATTGGGTGAGATCCTCTTGCTCGAAGTTTATATTCTCATCTCTAAGAAAGGTGTGCTGTGCGGTCTCAATCTTATCGTCGTCATAATCTACACCTGTGAATTTGCGTTCGGGAGCTGCCCAATGCAGCATATAGCTCATAAAGCCATAACCGCAGCCGAGGTCATAGAAATAGCCTTCACATGGTATTAGGTTGTGAAATTGTTCGTAATAGCCTTCTGACCTGGTCTTTATCCGGCAGTACCATTCGAGTACAGGACCTTTATAGAGATAGGATTTTATTAGCTGTTCTTTAAAATAGGCAGGCGTCTCGTTCTTTTCCTTTATTTGTGCATATTCACTACGCATCCAGCGTCCGATCAACTTAGCCCTTTCGCTGTAAGTAGTACCGTATGAGGTGTCATTATACTTAATGTGCGGGTAAATGTAAACAGAACAAGTACCATCTTTTAGCAGCCAGTCTTTCTTCTGCATGCTATATTGCAAGCCGTGCAGGATGATGGGAACGATATCTAATTTCAGCTCTTCGGCTATAAAAAAGGCGCCTTTATGGAAACGCTTGATCTTATCATCATAGGAACGTGTTCCTTCAGGGAAGACTAATATTGAGTAACCGCGCTCTACGAGGCTTTTTAAAGGTTCGAGATCTGCTGTACCGCTGGCTACCGGATAATATTCAGCCATGCGTATAACTGCTCCAAATACCGGAGATCGCCATACCCAATGATTGGTAAGCAATACCAACCTGGGGTTGAGCAAAGTAGTAAATAATATATCTAAGAAAGAGGTATGGTTGGCGATAAAGACAGCGGGCTTTTTGAAGTCTTCATTACCCAGGTTGTAAATGCGTTTGGTGACATTAGCCATGATATATACCAGGCTTTTTGTTGCCAGGCTAATGCTGCAATGGTACAGGTACTTTGCTTTTTCGCTTTTCTTAAATGGCCATACCTTGGTAAGAATAATTCCTATGAGGGTAACAATAATGGAAACAGTAACAAAGTATAAAAAAGCGAATGAGGACTTGAGAAGACTCCATAAAGTGAAGGGCTGAAACCTTTTATTAGCCCTGTTCTGAATAAATATATTAAACAGGAAAGGCTGAAGCGTCTGCGAAATAAACAGTACACACAGCATGCCTGTAACAGAAGTAAACGCAATAGAACGCAATGCAGGGTGCTTAGCTAATAACAAAACACCAAGACCAATGAATACAGTAACAGCAGACACATATACAGCAGCACGAACTGAAGTGAGCTTATGGGTGCCGTGCTTGTATTTTTCCATCAGCCCATCCATAGTGAAGATGCTATAGTCGTCGCCAAGGCCAAAGATGAGCGTGGATATAATAATATTAACAATGTTGAATTTTAATCCCAGCAGAGACATTAGGCCCAATATCCATACCCAGGAAATAGCCATGGGCAGAAATGAGAATAAGGTGAGCTCTATGCGCCCGTAGCCCACCAGTAAAGCAAAGAATACAATGAGCGTGGAATATAACGCGATGCTGTTGAAATCACTGTTCAGCAGCTTTACCAATTGCGTGGCGCTTTGCTGCCTGTCTGTTACAGTTACTGCATTCTGGTCTGATAAAGCCTTAAATACATCCTTTCTATATTCCTGGGGCACCTTAATAGCTGCAATGGCATAGCGGCTGTTCTTATTCGTTGCAAAACTGCCGGGATAGAACGACTTAAGCATATTGGTTGCCGCCGTATCGAATGGAGCATATTGCTTATTAAGCGAAGATTCGAAGGAGCTGAATGCATTTGAGGTAAAACCCTGCTGCAGGGCTGCATCATTTACCGCCTTTAAAACTGCTTGCTTACGGTCCTGGCTCCAAAAGGCATTCCATCTTGCTATCCTGCGTTTTTGTTCTGCTTCAGAGGGTAACAATGTTACAGGATCAGATACATTTCTTATCCAGCCTTTTTTCATTAGGCTATCTAACAGGGGCGATATGCTTTCCAGTTTTTGTAAGGCCTGCTCGGTACCTGCACCTTCGGCTGTTGTGTCTTTTGCAACGAGGAAAACGGAGCTTAAGGCGAAGGCATTAGCTTTATTTACCTCATCCTGGGCCTTTTGCATGCGTGGGGACAGGTAATTAAGGTGCATTAAATCGCTATCGAACCGGACATTGAAACTGAAGTATAATAAGACGGGAGTTAGTATAAAAATAAATAGCACCAGCCATTTATTACTTTCAGGTTGCCAGTAGGCCAGCTTGTCAAATATTGTTTCTTTAGTCTTTTTATGATCTATTCCTAATGGGAAATGGGGTAAGAATATAAGTGTGCATAATGCCGCACCTGTGAGGCTAATGGCAGCAAACAGGCCTAAGTCGCGAATGATAGGGGTATGTACGAAACGAAGCGAGAAGAATGCCGCAATGGTGGTGAAGCTGCCGATGGTAAGCGGTTGCGCTAATTCATATATTGTTGATCTTATGTCTTTGGCGTGCCGTGCATGAGAAAGGAAGTGAATAGAATAATCTATGGCGATACCCAAGATTATAGCTCCTGCCCCTAATGCAATGACAGAAATGGTGCCTTGTATCAGGTACATAATACCTACTGACATGGCTGCACCATACACAACAGGTATTAATAATAATAGTGGTGTCCTTTTTCTCCTGAAAAAATACCAGGTAAGAATAACAAGTAATACAATAGTAACAGACAATGTTACGATTGTATCCTGGTGCATCTGGCTGGCATTGCCCGCAGCCACAGCAGGGCCACCAAAGTAGATAATATGTATATCAGGATGACGCTGCTGCCAATTGTCTATTAGCTTATCTACCTCTTTAAAGAACTTTGTATTCTTGCCGGTCTCGGCGCTTTTATATTTAGGCTTGAGAAAGAAAGTTAGTAGCCTGCCATTCTGAGAAAAAATATAGCCATCGTAACTTTCGTAGGCGGGATCGAATTGGAGGGTTTTGAGCTTGCTCCATACTAACCTTGACATGCCGACAGGATCTTGGGCTACAACGTGCTTGAACACCACACTTGCCGGAGATAATAATACTTTCCTGTTGGCTTCAAGGGTAGCTTTTATGTGCTCCGGCTGCAGCAGTGTGTCAAGTTTGCTATAATCCTGCGCTGTAAGAAATAAAGGCAGATTGTCCTGGAAAATGTTGAGAAAGGACTCTTCGTAGCCCTCTCCTATCTGTAACCTTACTGTATCAATCCATTGGCTGCAGCCTGCTTGCAGTTGCTGCACAAAGCCATTTGTTGCATTGATGAGACTATCCTGGTCAATATGAGTGCTGTCTTTAAAGGACGCCAGAAAAACGATTTGTTCGCCTACCTGCGTGTGGCTTATTACATCATTCAGCGCATGGACGGCCTTGCTGTCAGGCAGCATGCTATTTACATCTTCCTGCAGCTTTATTTTAGCGCCCAGGAATAGCCATACAGATAGACTAGCTATGAACAAGGACCAGCATAAAATCTTTCTTTTCCTGAAAAAATCATATATGGAAACAAAGAATTGCTGCAACATGCCTATTAAAAAGTCTTATAAGGTGAATTTTCGCGAAAATAGTGATACAGTTTATTCAAAATCAGGATAAAGAAGATATTTTTTACGAATTGCTTTAAAATACCTGAGATCCTTCAGCCAGGATACCCTTATTTCAGTGGCGGATTTGCCTTGCTCTATGTCAGTTCTTAGTGTTTTGCTTCCGGCGAGGCTCTCGAAGAATTTATTGAAGAACTTGTCTTTTTCCGGATACCAGCTATAAGCCTGGATCAACCATTCGAGCGAAAGCTGACCGTTTATGGCTGCAAGAGCTTCTGCTTTATTATGTGCTACAAATTTGCCATAGCAGGCTTTTCCTTCATAAGGCGGTTTGGAAGAACCTACATTTGGTTCCGGTGTAAAGGAATAGTCAGCTTTACCGATAAATGCCGGATGGCCCCATTGCTGAAAGGGAAAATCTGTTCCTCTGCCTACACTTACTACCGTTCCCTCAAAAAAGCATAACGACGGATATAAATAAACAGCCGCCATTGTTTTTAAGTTAGGGGAAGGCGGATAGCGTAATGCATATTTTTTAGTATGATCATAATGAAGGCAGGGAATAACTGTTAAGTTCAACTTAGCAGCATCTTTGAACCATCGCTTCCCTATCAACATTTTAGCATACTCTCCAGCGGTCATACCATATACTACAGGTATTGGCTGCATTCCTACAAACGATCGCAATGAAGTATCCAATATTGGCCCATCTACATAGAAGCCGTTAGGGTCAGGCCTGTCAAGGATTATTAATCGCTTGTTTTGTTCCGCACAAGCTTCCATAACATACTGCAATGTAGATATGTAAGTATAGAAACGAACGCCTACATCCTGCAGGTCATAAACGACTATATCTACATCGGCCAACTGTTCTGTTTTTGGCTTTTTGTTGTTTCCATAGAGTGATATAACAGGCAATCCTGTTGCACTATCTATGCCATTATTAATAGTGGCCCCTGCATCAGCCTGACCACGCAGGCCGTGTTCCGGTACAAATATTTTGACAACATTAATCTTAAGATGAACTAAAGTATCAACCAGCAAGGCATCACCTACCCTTGCACTTTGATTTATGACCACAGCAACCCGCTTATGCTGCAACTCCTTAACGTAACTTTTAATTCGTTCTGCACCGCAAATGACGTTCGTTTTATTATTTGGATCTATCTCTTGCGGATAAGCTATATTAAATTTCAAGCTACAGATAAGAAAGAAAAGAAGACCAATTAGTAGTCTTAAGCGCATATTGATTTAGGAAAGTTTTTATAAAGATAGTCCCGCAATCTTGATAATTATGGCTACATTGCACATTATTAGCATAATTTAAAAAATTACTCATGCAACAAGTAAAAAATGGTGATACCGTGCGCGTGCATTACCATGGCAGACTAACAGATGGTACCACCTTTGATAGCTCTGAAGGCCGTGAACCGCTTGAATTTTCTGTAGGCAGCGGCCAGGTGATAAAGGGCTTTGATGATGCGTTGGTAGATATGACAATAGGTGAAAAGAAAACTGTAAATATTCCTGTTGACCAGGCATATGGCCCTCACAATGATGATATGATGATGGAATATCCATTGTCTGAATTTCCACCTGACATGCACCCTGCAGTAGGAATGGAATTGCATATGAGTGATAACCAGGGTAATGTTTTCCCGGTAGTAATTGCTGAAGTGCTGGAAAGCTCAGTGGTGCTGGATGCTAACCACCCGCTGGCTGGCCAGGACTTGGTATTTGAAATTGAACTGGTTTCAATAAAATAAGATTTTATAATACTTATAAATGCCGTATGGAAAATCATACGGCATTTTTCTATTTTAACCCTTTTTTAAGGTAGCTAATTATTACATTTGTTTGTTCGCAACTCAAACTCATGCATTTACTCTCCATTCTGTTATTGCAGGTTGATACTGCTTTGAAAGCAGCAGCAACTGCAACCAATGTCCCTGCTGAAAAAATCTCGTTATGGTCGCTGCTGAAAGAAGGGGGCGTGTTAATGATACCATTGCTTTTATGTTCTATAATATTAGTATATGTATTTGTGGAACGGCTGATGGTGATAAGGAAGGCGGGTGTTATAGACCCCAACTTTATGCTGCATATACGGGAAAATGTGAGCAATGGCAACCTGACAAGTGCTAAAGCCCTGTGCAGGAATACGGATAGCCCGATAGCCCGAATGATAGAAAAGGGCCTCAGCCGCATAGGCAAACCCATTGACAATATTGAAAAATCGATGGAGAATACCGGTAAGCTGGAAGTTTATAAACTGGAAAAGAACACCTCTATACTTTCTACGCTGGCAGGTATAGCCCCAATGTTCGGTTTCCTGGGTACTATAGCCGGTATGATCATATTATTCTTTAATGTACAGCACCAGGGATTCTCATTGGAAACAATAGCCGGTGGTATCTATACCAAGATGGTTACTTCTGCTGTAGGGCTTATTATTGGTTTGTTGGCTTACGTGGCATATATGTACCTGAATGCGCAGATAAATAAGAATGTGAACCGCATGGAAGCTGCCTCTGTTGAGTTTTTAGATATACTGCAGGAACCTGCACAAACAAGATAATGAATGAATATCAGGAAGCATTTACGTGAATCGCCGCAGGCACATTCATCTGCACTGAATGATATTTTGTTCATTCTGCTGCTTTTCTTTTTAATCATATCCACATTAGCGAACCCCAATGTGGTAAAATTATCCATACCAAAAGCTAAGAGCGATACTAAGGCAAAACAAACGGTAGTTATCTCAATAGATAGTAAACAACACTTCTATGTAGGCACTACGCAGATACCCGTAGATTCACTGCAGTCAAGCATTTCAAGGGCTGTGAAAAAGTCGCAGGACGCCGAACCTACCGTTGTAATCAATGCAGACAAACAGGCCACTGCCGATGATATAGTGGCTGTAATGAGGGTCGCGCATGAGCTGAATTTACGCACTGTTTTGGCTGTGGATAAAGAAGGCAAGTAAGCGATACATTACTTTTAATGCTTCTTTATTTTTGCATGAAAATTTTTCAGCATCAGCAACCTTGCTTCCATATTAGACTCCCCTATTGAATACCTGAAAGGTGTAGGTCCGCAGCGTGGCGAATTGCTGCGTAAGGAATTGCAGATGGCAACCTTCGAGGATCTGCTATATCATTACCCCTACAGGTCTTTTGACAGAAAGCAGATAACAAAAATTGCTGCTATAAATCCCTCATCTGATTGGGTGCAACTTGCAGGCACGCTTATCAATATTTTTGAAGAAGGTGAAGGCCGGAAGAGGAGACTTGTAGCCACCCTGTATGATGATACCGGCAGGATAGAACTTATCTGGTTCCAGGGTGCACAATGGATGAAAAAATCGCTGAAAGAAAACGAGCGATATATAGTATTTGGTCGCATATCTGTTTTCAATGGCATACCTAATATTGCACATCCTGAGATAGAACCGCTGAATAGCGAAACTGCAGCCGGTGGCATGCAGCCGGTTTACCCTACTACGGAAAAACTAAAAGCAAAGGGAATTACCAATCGCTCATTCGCGAAAATTACACAGAGTCTTTTCGAAAAAATAAAGCCGGGTGATATACCTGAGGTTTTACCATCTAACATTATCACCCAATACAAATTGTGCAGCCGCTATTATGCTATAAAATGGATACATTTTCCTGACAGCGAGGAGCATATGCAAGCTGCGCGCTACAGGTTGAAATGGGAGGAATTATTTGCATCTCAATTAATGATCGCCAGGTTGCGCTTGCAGCATAGCATTCAGCGAGGATGGAAGTTTGATAAAGTAGGTGACAACTTTAATAATTTTTACCATCATCATCTACCCTTTCAATTAACTAATGCTCAAAAACGCGTACTGAAAGAAATACGTGTGGATACCGCTACAGGCAAGCAAATGAACAGGCTGGTGCAGGGAGATGTAGGCAGTGGTAAGACTATTATTGCGGTTATGTCCATGTTGTTAGCAATGGATAATGGTCACCAGGCCTGTATGATGGCACCAACGGAAATTCTGGCGCAGCAGCACTACCAGGGCGTGAAGCGACTGCTGGACAAAATGAATATACCCGTAGCCTTACTAACTGGCAGTATAAAGGGTAAAGAGCGTAAAGAAATATTGCAAGGTCTTGCAGATGGCAGCATACCTATAGCAGTAGGCACACATGCGCTTATTGAAGAAAGTGTTCAGTTTAAAAATCTCGGACTAGCGGTAATAGATGAGCAACATCGTTTTGGTGTG
>JBQCEX010000452.1:0-5461 GCA_051959855.1 Flavipsychrobacter sp.
AACAAAAGGATAGTTCTCCTTGAAAAATTGAGGCAGATACATGTTCTTGCGACCCTCATAGGATTGCTGATCGAAATCAATTGCCCGGATTCGGTACTGATAATCTTCAATATCGGGGGTTATGTTCACTACAAAATTGTAACTGCGCATATCACCAAGCAGGCGAACAAAACAGCGCTCATTAAACTTCACAAATTCCTTGGCTATACGTACTTTATTAAACTCCGGATTGTTGAAGTAATATTTAATAAACAGGTCTCCCGGCACTCCTGCAATATGTTCTTCCACTAGTGTTGCCTGATCTACAAAGTAATTAATACGTGCAGGCGACAAAATATGCTCCAGTTCCAATCCATATATGCGTGAGGCATCGGCTTGTTTAATATAGAAGTAATCATAATTATCGTTAAAGTTATTTACGATCTTTATTCTAAAGGGATTTGAATTGCCAAAGGTGCAATAGTCCACCTGGTCTACATGTAAATGCTTGTGCACACGGCTGTCGCCTTCTGTTTTTAATATGGAGTATATCTGCTTAAGTCCTTCATGTATTTCGGCCGCATCCTGATCCTTATAAATGGCAGTCTCCCATAGTGTGTCATATCCCTTTTTGTCATACACTGCAATGGCAGTATTGAAATGCAGCAAGTCATTATACTTTACCGGCAGATCAATTTCACGACTATGCTTTGCAAGGTATTGCCGCAATTGATTGTTAACCGGGTATATAATCTTTTTCTTAGAGATGCGTTCTTCTGAAGGCTGCTGTCCATGCATATACTTCAAGATACGTAAACTTAGATTACCCTAAATCAGGAATATCCTATTATTTTGTCTGTAAATAGCATCAAATTAGGCAATTTAATATGACAAAATCGCTGGCGCTTGGCATTGATATAGGAGGCACTAATACAACCTTCGGCTTGGTTAACAGGAAGGGTGAAATTCTTTTTAAAGGGGGCATTAGCACACCTGAATATGAGGATATTGCCGATTACATATTTGCATTAAAAGAAGGCTTAATGCCTGCTATAGAATTGGCCGGTATAGATAGTATTGTAGGTGTTGGGGTAGGTGCGCCTAATGGTAATTATTTCAATGGTGAGATAGCTTTTGCACCTAATCTGCCCTGGAAGGGCATTATTCCTCTGGCTAAACTGATCAGTGAAGCTATTGGTCTTAAAGTAACACTAACAAATGATGCGAAGGCTGCAGCCCTGGGTGAAATGATATATGGCAGGGCAAAAGGCATGAAGAACTTTATACAGGTAACCCTCGGTACGGGCGTAGGCAGTGGCTTTATAGCTAACGGGCAACTGATTTATGGTCATGATGGCTTTGCCGGTGAACTGGGGCATATCACTGTAGTGCGCAATGGCAGAAAATGTGGTTGCGGGCGGTTTGGTTGCCTGGAGACCTACGCATCAGCTACAGGTATAGTACGTAGCGCAGATGAATTGCTTGCTGCTACTGATGATGTTACACCATTAAGAGACCTTCAAGGGAAGATTACAGCACGAGATATTCACCTTGCCGCTGAAAATGGTGATCTCTTTTCTTTGGCTTTGTTTGAATACACGGGCATGATATTGGGCGAAGCGCTTGCTACTGCGGTTGCGGTTACTTCGCCGGAGGCAATCATTCTCTTTGGTGGTCTGGCAAATGCCGGCAAGCTTATCATTGAGCCTACTAAAAAGCACATGGAAGCAAATCTTTTACCGATATATCAAAATAAAATAGAAATACATCAATCAGCGCTGGACGGTTCAAACGCAGCCATTCTGGGTGCCAGCGCATTGGTTTGGTAACGATATAGCTCTAAAATAAAATGCCCCGGTAAGCGGGGCATTTTATTACATTTATCTTCTTCCCGGAGGCCCACCCTCCATATGGGGTGCCTGCATAGGTTGAGGTCTTTCCATTGGCTGTGGTCTTTCCATGTGCTGCATAGGCTGCTGACGTTGCATCTGCATTTGCTGCTGGCGCTGTTGTTGCATCTGTTCTTGTCTTTGCATCTGCATTTGCTGCTGGCGCTGTTGTTGCATCTGTTCTTGTCTTTGCATCTGCATTTGCTGCTGGCGCTGCTGCTGCATTTGTTGTTGCCTTTGCATCTGCATCTGCTGCTGGCGTTGCTGTTGCATCTGTTGTTGCCTTTGTATCTGCATTTGTTGCTGACGCTGCTGTTGCATTTGTTGTTGCCTTTGCATCTGCATCTGCTGCTGGCGTTGCTGTTGCATTTGTTGTTGTCTTTGCACTTGCATTTCCTGCTGGCGTTGTTGCATTTGTTGGTGCTGTATACCCTGTTGTCTTATTTGTTCTTGTCGTTGTATTGGCTGTGGGGCCTGTGGCTGCCTGATGTTATGATTAGGCATCCCTTGCCGTTGCGGTACATTCATATTTGGCATTGGCCTGCCAGGTTGAGCATGTTGCATCTGTGGCGATGGTATACCGCGTTGTGGTGCCATAGGCCGTCCCTGCTGAGCATTATTGTGAATATTACCCGGCTTTATTATACCTTGTCTTAATTGTGTATGAAATTCAGGTCTTGCATTACTTGATACCGGAGCAGGCCGGCCTATGGGCCGCGGTGCAGCTACAATATGGGCAGCGGCTGGACGTGCTGAAGCCATAGGGCGGACAGTAGCAGGGTGAAACATACTTACAGTTCCATTGTTAATTCTTGCAGCTCCTGGCCTTGTTACTGCGGCTATCCTATATTGTGGCACCGGCCTATGAGTTACACGCTGTATAAAGTCCTGCCTAGGCCCGTAATTATAGCGTGCGTTATTGCTATGATTTACATACACATTCTTTATAATTGTTGTCCTGTTTATAATTTCCGCATTATATCTAGGTCCCCTCCAATAGTGGTAATAATCGGGTCTGTATAAATATTGAGGGCCCACGAATACCCACCAGTCGTTAGGACAAGCATAATTACTGAAAGAGACACCTATGCTGATGCCGGGACTTAATGGTGCCCAGCCACAATAGCTGTCATTATAGCGCCAGCTTACCCATGCCGGTGCCCATTCGCTGCCTGGCACCCATATCCAGCCATAATAGTCATCATAGGTCCAGCGGCCATAGTGAAATGGTGCCCAACCCCATGAGTAATCAGATACCCAGGTATTACCATATTCGGTCATTACCCAATGGCCGCCGGAATAATAAGGTCTGAAGTCAGGCCCTACATCTGATGGTACCCATACGTAGCCATATGATGGAGCGTCCACCCATTCACCATAAGGCGAGAGGTCATCATAAAATGTCTGGAATGACACAGACACGCCTACTTGTGCTGATGCCTTTTGTATTGGTAATCCCGCTATGAAAAGAAAAAGTAAAGTGGCGATTATTAATGTGGCTCTTGTTTTCATACTCTTCAGTTTTATTGACCACTGATAAGTGTGATCTTACCCTTGTAATTCAAAAGCAATTCCTGTTTTTGCCAAAGAAATGTTAACTAAGGGACATAACTGAAAAACATAAATAATAGTGCCAGCTACATATTATTCATGATATGTAATACGGTAGATCATATTGGCCTTGTCGTCTGATACCAGTAATGAGCCGTCCTTTAATTGCAAAATATCAACAGGACGCCCCCAGGCTTCGCCATTTTGCAACCAGCCATCCGCAAAAACTTCTGTGCTGGTTACAGTACCGCTAAGTCGCACCAGGGCTATTCTATAGCCTATAGGGGTAGTCCGGTTCCATGATCCATGCTCTGCAATAAATATTTGGTTTTTATAAGCGGCGGGGAACATCTCACCTGTATAGAATTTCATGCCTAATGACGCAACATGTGCGCCTAGTTTGGCTGCAGGTGGTGTAAATTCGCTGCAGGCGTGTTTACTGCCATATACTGGGTCGGAAATGTCGCCCTGATGGCAAAACGGATAACCAAAATTCATACCGGCGTTGGGAGCCCTGTTTAGTTCATCTGATGGTATATCGTCACCCAGGTCATCCCGGCCATTATCAGTAAACCATAGCTCTTTTGTGTGTGGATTCCAGTCAAACCCTACAGAGTTTCTTATGCCATGGGCAAATACTTCAAAGCCCGAGCCATCAGCATTCATCCGTGTCATAGAAGCATACCGGGGATCAACTGACGCTGAGTCACAGATATTGCAAGGTGCACCTACAGGCACATATAATTTTCCATCAGGCCCGAAGGCTATATACTTCCAGCCATGAGCAGGATTGTGTGGTACGTTGGCACATACAAAAACAGGGGCCGGTGGGTTAGCCAATTGTGCCTCTATATTGTCCAGCCGCCATATGGTATCTACCTGTGCTATGTATAATGAGCCATTATGAAATGCCACGCCATTGGGGGTTATCATATCCTTGGTTAGCTTATACACTTTTTCAGCATAACCGTCATTATTAGAATCCACAAGCGCATATACACCCCTTATTCCTTTGCCTCCGAAGAAAACAGTGCCCTTATCGCCTAATGCCATAGAGCGGGGATAATCAAGGTCTTTGGCAAAAACACTTATTTTGAAGCCCGCCGGTAGTTTTATATTGACTAACCTTGGATCGGTGATCTCGGGAGAGGTATTAGTTTCATTATTATCCCTTTTGGTTCGGCAGGCCCCAATTATTAGACTTAGGCTCAGTATTGCAGGAAGAATATAGCGTTTCATGAGTATGGTGTTTAGTCCGGTTATAACTAAGTTAGCTCAATCTTTATTGTTTTTCGTATCTGCTAGGCGGCTTTTTTCAGCCATTTGCTAAGCGCTTGTTAACCAGTTCCTAAGCTGGCGTTAACAGGCTCAAAATGTTTTGCAGCGGTCATATGCCGCCGCATCTTTGTGTCATCAAAGCAAACAACAACAAACTCAAACAAAATTTAAAACACAACCAAAAACATTTATAAAATGAAAAAGATCGTAATCATCGCCGCTGCTTTCTTAGGTTTCGCTTCTGCTGCTAATGCACAGTCTACATCAGCTACTGCTACCCAGCAGGTAAACCTGAACCTGACCAATGCAATAGCTATCACTTTCACAGGATCAGGAACCAGCACAGGCGGTGCAGTAAGCATGCCTTTCACTACAGTATCTGATTACTCTACAGGTGTTACCTCTGCTGCTCAGCAACTGAAAGTGCAGTCAAACAAGAACTTTACCGTAACTGTAAATACAAACGCAGCTAACTTCACTTATACAGGTTCTACCACACCTGCCCCAAGCATGCCTGTAAATGGTGTACTGGGTATAGAAGTGACCGCTAACAGCACTGGTGGTACAATAGCTACTCCATTCAGCTCATCAGCTTATTCAACCCTTACCAGCACAGCCCAGAACCTGATCAGCAATGCTACCTATGGTGGCAACCAGACATTCTCTGTACAGTACCAGGCAACCCCTGGCTTTGCATACCCTGCAGGTACTTATACTACCAGCGTAGTATATACCGCTACTCAACTTTAATTTTTTCGGCTAAT
>JBQCEX010000453.1:0-4015 GCA_051959855.1 Flavipsychrobacter sp.
GTACGCACCCTGTTCAACCAGAAAAAGCTCTCCGAAATTAAGTCCGACTTCATCAACAACATGACGCATGAGCTTAAAACTCCTTTAGCTACTATCTCCCTGGCTATTGATGCTTTAACTAATGAGAAGGTGATACACGACTCCAACAAGGTGAAGTATTACAGCGGCATGATAAAAGAGGAGAATAAGCGCATGAATAAGCAGGTGGAAAAAATATTGCAGGCCGCTAAAATAGAACGTCAGGAGATCAAGCTGAACCTGCAGCACCTCGACGTACACGAAATAATCCATAAGGTAACTGACAACCTTATTTTACAGATACAGGAAAAACACGGCACATTATCATTAAAGCTCAATGCCCCTCGCCACCGTGTAGAGGCCGACGAAGTGCATTTCTCTAATATTATCTTCAACCTTATTGATAATGCCATGAAGTATTCTAAGGATAATCTTCATGTAGATGTAGAAACACAAATGGCTGGCAACAATGCTATCGCTATTAGAGTAAGGGATAACGGTATCGGCATGAATAAAGAAACCCAATCCCGCATATTCGAAAAGTTCTATCGTGCGCATACCGGCAACCTGCACAACGTTAAAGGCTTTGGCTTAGGCCTCAGCTACGTAAAAGCTATGGTTGAAGCACACGGAGGAAAGATAAAAGTAGAAAGTACGCTCGGCAAAGGAAGTACATTCACCATTACTTTACCTCTCATATAAATTATTTGCATAAATATTTATAGAAAAGCTATAGTTATTCCACATCTTTGTTAAAAGCAAGATGTAGTACGTAAGACTACAAAATCATTGCGAATATGTATGTCATACGTAACGTTTTCTACGAATTAACATGGACAATCTTCGTGATCTTTTAATGCAGCAATACTTCTCCAGAAAGTATTCAATGGAACAAATTGCAAACGATATTGTCAATTTGCTCAATGCTGACGAGAATAATTACACTGATGTAACTGGCTTTGCAAAAAACTTTTATCTTCTTAATACCTTAGCACAAAGTGAAAAAAAACATTTTTATAACGAGCTTAAGACAAGGAATTTTTTTCAGATTTTAGATACATTTTTATATTCAGATAATTTCTCTATTTGCAGTTGGACAGTTTATATAATGGGGAAATTTTCAAACAATGAAAATGCATGCTATTTGGAAATGGCGTATGAAACAAGTTTCATTTTGCGAAACCCGATACTTGCTTATCGTTGTTTGAGTGAGCTAGATTGGCTAAGGTCAAAAAAAGTTGAGCTATATTTAGTAAACCTTAGAGCAGATAATTCAATTTTTTCGAAATTGATATTGCTTTATTATTGGGAAATACAAAATTCCAATTCAGCATTTAAAGACTTATTAAGGGACAATGATTTTACTAGTTTTATTTTATCTAACCAAAGGTTAATTAACACTGAAGAAGAAATTTGTGACCGTTTATGGAGTTTTGAAAACCACATTTCGAAACTTTATAAATCAAACTGGAAAGATATGGATAAGAGCCAACTTGAAAATATCGCAAAAAAATATTTCGAAACATATTTAAAGCCTATCGACTAAGCTCTAATGTATCCTTTTCTTCCCCGAAGGGTCTGTCGATAGACGACCCTTCGGCATCAGGGTACAGAAGTTGAATTATGCCGGTAGTTGACATTTGATTAAAAATATTGATACCCTCTCTTCCAAATTTGCAATCCCGATAAAGCCATTTCAGCACACTATTTAAGTGTCCAAAAAAATAAAAATCCCCTCGAATTACACCTCTATGTGTAGCACGCTCACTATTAATCACTTACCACAAAAAATACTTCTATCATAATACAGCTATCTGTATTAAATCTATACACTTACTGTATTATCATAGATTTTGCTTTTGTCCACCTCAGTCCCGCATTCGAACTTTGTGCTAAAAAGACATTTAAATCCTATAACCTATAAACTCCTATTATAAAATGAAAACTGCACAGCAATCACAGGCCCGCGACCTGTACTTAAATACTACCCTCACTCAAAAAGACATTGCACGCTATCTCTCTGTCTCCGAAAAGACGGTTTACTTATGGATAAAGCAGCACGCCTGGGACAGGCTCAAGCAGGCATCCCTTGCTGCCCCTGCCCTCATTGCAGATAACCTATTCAACCAGGTAGTGGAGTTGCAGGCCCATATTGCAGGCCGCAAAGAAGGCAATCGTTTCCCCTCTCAGCAGGAAGCCGATATCACCCGCAAGCTCATTCTTTGTATCGAAAAATTGAAATTATATCCTTCCCAGGGTGCCTGCATGCAAATGATGCGCAGCTTCTTAGATTTTGTAGGCAGTTCCGATGCCGGCCTGCAGCAGCAGTTAATGCAATACGCCAAAGACTTCCTGGAAGGAAAGGGAGCCAACGGCTTTAAGCCTTACGATATTTCCTACAAAGCAGCCACCCCCGAAGAGCTGCAAGCCGAAGTAATACAAGCCCAATCAATTGATGAAGAACCCTCATCTGAAAACACCGAATCAACCAACGAAATTTCCGCTTCTGAAAATGAAGCCAAACCGGAAAATCCTGTTCACAGCGAAGCTGAAACCCAATCAGGACAAGCAATTGAACCATCCGGCGAAACAACCGTAAATCCACCACCACCGGAAAAAACCGGAAATTTATCAGTAGGAAACAACGCCCAAAGCACAACTCTATCCTTCAGCGAAGCCCTCGAACGTCAAAAAGAAATTAACCGCATCCTCGAGCAAATGAAAAACCCACCGGGCAATAAAAAAAGCAGTAAGTATTTTTAACTTACTGCTCTATATTAATTAAGTGAAAGTCCTGGTAAGGCTGCTGCTTGTGTATTATGAAAGAGCAGCGGGTGGCAATTGATATCACTAAAGTATTGGTACAGCGGCATTTTCAGTATCATATCCATGGCCATCTGTTCCGTATCACACTCTACCACGCACCATATCATATTACTATAGCTCGATACACTGTAGGAGAACATCTTGCCATCTGAAAACAGCGTGTTGATATACTCCCTGTGTCGGGGTATAACACTCAGCATTTCTTCTGTCATCGGCGGTAATTCCATTTGGAATAAGAATGATGGCATTGCTTCAATATTATACCCGAATATAGCTATTATTTACATCATCGGATCAACGTGACATTTCCCGTTTTATGCACCCGCTTACCATTCAGACAGAATCCTTCTGCTTCCCATACATACACACCTGGTTCCGCAGGATCGCCATTCACGTTGCCATCCCACGATTGGGCAGCATCCGTCGTTTGGAATACTTGCTGTCCCCAGCGGTCATATACGCGCAGGTATTTCAGCTGTACTATTTCTCTGTTCAATATGCCAAACCTGTTAGAACCCGCATTAGTGCTGCCAGGAACAAACGCATTAGGCAATATTATATCACCACATTCAACATGTATTACCACAGTATCCCTGCTCATACATCCCAGTGTATCATTCAGCTCTACTACCTGCAGGTAGTAAGTAAAGTCGTATGGCGGGTTAACTGTAGGATCAGGAATTATTGTATTGGAAATATATTCAGCAGGCGTCCATGTATAGGTATAGAATGGGCCTATTGTAGTTTCAGGGCCACCCAGCACAGTCTTAGATCCATCTGCTATAGTGCGGTCCTTGCCTGCATCGGCTTTCACCTTGCTCACATTTACTGTAATACCCGTATCTACTATACATCCATCAGGATATGAAACAACCAGGTGATACATCAGCGAGTATTCCGGATGCGCATTAAGAAATGAGCCGACAGAGTCAGAAATATTATAGTAAGGAGACCATGCATAACTCTTAGCGCCGGGTGATAATGCTACCAGGTTAACAGTATCTCCCTGGCATATTAACGTATCAGAGGTAAGCTTCATCTGCGGTATGTCTTCTACATATATCTGCTTGCAGTATGCCTGCATGGTAGGTAAGCCATCATCTGCAGAAAAATAGATGGTATAGGTTCCGGTACGCAGATATCTGAATGACGGTGGTGTCTGGCTGGTAGA
>JBQCEX010000454.1:0-3119 GCA_051959855.1 Flavipsychrobacter sp.
TTAGCAGCATAAGGCTTCAGCAGGCCCGACATATCTTTAATTGCCAGTATGTGCGCACCGGCGTTCTCCAGGTCTTTTGCCAGGCGCAGGTAGTAGTCAAGCGTATATTTAGTACGCTTAGTATCCATGATGTCGCCTGTATAGCACAGTGCCGCTTCCGCCAGCCCTTTTGTACGCTTACGTACCATTTCTATACATGGCGCAATATTCTCCATCCAGTTCAGCGAATCAAATATGCGGAAGATGTCAACCCCAGTTTCCCACGATTTCTCTACAAACTTTTCTATCAGGTTATCAGGATATGCGGCATAGCCTACGCCATTACATCCGCGTATCAGCATCTGCAGCAGTATATTAGGCACTGCTTTTCTTATTGCCTCCAGGCGTTTCCAGGGATCTTCCTTTAAGAAGCGAATACATACATCAAAGGTTGCGCCGCCCCACACTTCCATACTAAAGGTCTGCGGGTGGTTCATAGCAAAGCTCTTCGCTATCTTCAGCATATCATAGGTACGCATACGCGTAGCCAGCAGGCTCTGGTGTGCATCACGTAGTGTTGTATCTGTATAGTGTATCTTCTTTTCATGCTTCAGCCATTCGCTGAATTTTTCCGGTCCCAGTTCTGTCAGCAGGTCCTTAGTTCCTTTCGGATAAGGCGCCGCATGGTCATAGCCAGGCACTATCGGCTTTTCAAATACTTTATCTTCTATTTTAGTCTTCACATCCGGGTTGCCGTTCACAGTTATCTCACCCAAAAATTTCAGCATCTTCGATCCTCTGTCCAATCGCGTTGAGAACTGGAACAATTCGGGATGCTCCTGTATAAAGCTCACTGTAGCCTTGCCTGATATAAAATCAGGATTAGTGATCAGGTTTTCCAGGAACTGAATATTGTTCTTTACCCCACGTATACGAAACTCTCTCAGCGCACGATGCATCTTATGTGCAGCATCTTCCAGAGTATTACCGCTGGTGCTCACTTTCACCAACATAGAGTCGAAGAACGGACTGATCTTCATACCGGCGTAGGTACTACCCTCATCCAGTCGCACACCAAAGCCTGCTGCATTTCTATAGGTATGCAGCGTGCCATAGTCCGGCTTAAAGTCATTGGCCGGGTCTTCTGTTGTTATACGGCATTGTATCGCGAAGCCTATCTTACGTATTGCTTTCTGGTCGCCCAGGTTTATCTGCGGGTCGCTTAGCTTATATCCGCTTGCTATGTACAGCTGTGTTTTTATCAGGTCCACGCCGGTTATCATTTCTGTCACCGTATGTTCTACCTGTATACGCGGATTCACTTCTATAAAGTAAATATTTTCATTCCCATCCACCAGGAACTCTACTGTACCACAGTTATTATAGTTCACAGCCTTAGCTATGTTCACTGCATAGTCATACAGCTTATTCAGGGTTTCCTGCTTCAGCGTAGCAGATGGTGCTACTTCCACCACTTTCTGAAAACGGCGCTGTACCGAACAGTCGCGCTCATACAGGTGCACGGTATTTCCATGCTGGTCAGCAGCTATCTGCACTTCTATGTGCTTAGGACGCTCTACAAATTTCTCCAGGAACACGGTATCGTCACCAAAGGCATTTTTCGCTTCGCTCTTCGCTTCATGATAGCTCTTCTTCAGCTGCTCATCATTTCGTACCACGCGCATACCGCGGCCTCCGCCGCCTGCGGCGGCCTTCAGCATCAGCGGGTAGCCTATCCGGTTTGCTTCTTTTATGGCTATCGCCTCACTGGTCAGGTCCTCCTTATTGCTTTCTATTATAGGTATGTTGGCTTTTATGGCTACTTCCTTGGCGGTCACCTTATCACCCAGCGCCGCCATTGCTTCCGGGCTTGGACCCACGAATATGATGCCCTCTTCTCCACATCTGCGGGCAAATGTTGCGTTCTCGCTCAAAAATCCATAACCGGGATGTATGGCATTTGCGCCACAGTCTTTCGCCACACTTATTATCTCTTCTATATTCAGGTATGGCTTCAGCGGATCATTGTCTGCTCCTATCTGGTAGGCTTCGTCTGCTTTATACCGGTGCAGCGAATACCGGTCTTCATAGGTAAATACAGCTACTGTAGGTATGTTTAGTTCCGTTGCGGCACGGGATATGCGTATAGATATCTCGCCCCTGTTGGCAATCAAAAGTTTCTTAATATTCATTGATGGGAATTATTGCGCAAAGATTAACAAATTTTGTGCCATATAACAAACGCCGGCTATCTATCCGGCGTTTGTTTAATATTATTTTTTTCAAAGCTTATTGTTACCACAAATTCACCCGAAGGCTATCGGCCAGGTACATCTTGTTTCCGGGCTTCACATTAAAGGCTTTGTAGAAATCCGGCACGTTGGGGAATGGCCCGTTCACCCTGAATTTAGCCGGGGCATGTACATCGGTCAGTATCTGGCTGGCCAGTTGCTCATTGCGTATTTCATACATCCAGCCTAGCGAATAGCCCAGGAAGAAGCGCTGCAATGGTGTTAGTCCGTTTATGCTTTCATTCTTTTTATAGGCTTCGGTTTGCTTAAAGGCATCCAGCCCTATCAGTATACCACCCAGATCGGCAAGATTTTCGCCCAGCGATGCTGCACCGTTTATATGCAGGGTATCTACCGCTACCATGGCGCTGAACTGCTTCACCAGCACATCACTACGTTTTTTAAATTCCGCTGAGTCAGCCGGCGACCACCAGTTTTTCAGGTTGCCATGTTCATCATACTGGCGGCCTTCATCATCAAAGCCATGTGTTATTTCGTGTCCCACGGTCGATGCCGCTGCATAACCATATACCAGCGCGTCATCCAGCTCTTCATCCCTGTAGCCTGGCACTGTAAAGATACCTGCAGGCAGCACTATCTCGTTGTTGCTCGGATTGTAGTATGCATTGTAGGTCTGCGGTGTCATGTCCCATTCGCTTCTGTCCACAGGCTTGCCCAGTTTGTTCAGCTCATAGTTATTCCACCATTGGTTAGCATGCATCATATTTTCCACATATGAGTTTTTCCCTATCTGCATCTGCGAGAAATCTTTCCATTTGTCGGGATAGCCCACTTTCTTGGTTATAGCAGCCAGCTTGTGTAGCGCTTTTTGCTTGGTGCTGTCGCTCA
>JBQCEX010000455.1:0-5649 GCA_051959855.1 Flavipsychrobacter sp.
CAATCTGCGTGATGATATTTATGCATCGCAGCTAACCAATACGGTCATCTTCTTTAGCATATTAGGTATGCTGAGCGGTATGGAATGGGCCAACTATACATGGGGTGCTCCCTGGAGCAATGACCCTAAACAATTGGGTACTGCCATGAGTATGCTTATTTACTTTGCTTATATAATACTACGCGGCGGACTGAAGGACGATGAGAAAAGGGCTAAAATAAGCGCAGTGTATAACATATTTGCCTACGCACTGATGATACCACTATTGTGGATATTGCCACGTATGGTGGACAGTTTGCATCCTGGTAACGGGGGTAATCCGGGCTTTAACCAATATGACCTGGACAGCAATATGCGTATGGTATTTTATCCGGCGGTAATAGGCTGGTTCCTGCTGGGACTATGGATAGCTACCCTGAAGATACGCTGGGGACTGCTGAAGTTTAAGCAAGAAAATGACTTTCAGTTAGAGTTTGAAAAAAATAACAAATAAACACCATGCGTAAAGCATCCTTTGTATCCCTGCTGCTGATATTGATGACAGCAATAAGCGCAAACGCACAAACAGCAAACGAACCTGAAATGGCAGATGCCATGCGGGCAAACGGCAAAATATACGTTGTTGTTTTAGTATTAGCTACTATCTTTGCCGGGATTATAGCATATCTTATAAGAATAGATCGCAAGATCAGCAAGCTTGAGAAAAATAAATAATCTAATCAACTAATTAATCTAAAACCATTGTATGGTGGAGACCGCAACTGCCAATTCAGCAACAAAAGCCCACGAGTATAGCTTTTTCCGTGGCGTAGAACGCAACTTTGACAAAGCTGCAAAATTCACAAGATTTGAAAAGGGCATCCTGGAACAAATCAAAGCATGTAACTCAATACTGCAATTAAAATTCCCGGTACGCATAGGTGACAAGATAGAAGTAATAGAAGCCTATCGTGTGCAACACTCTCAGCACAAACTGCCGTGTAAAGGTGGTATTCGCTACAGCATGGATGTGAACCAAGATGAAGTGATGGCGCTGGCAGCGTTAATGACCTACAAATGCGCAATAGTAAACGTGCCGTTTGGCGGTGCTAACGGTGGCATTAGAATTAATCCAAAGAACTATACTCCATTTGAACTGGAAAAAATAACACGCCGCTATGCAAGTGAGCTGGTAAAGAAAAACTTTATAGGCCCCGGCATAGATGTACCTGCCCCTGACTATGGTACAGGCGCACGTGAAATGAGCTGGATAGCTGATACCTATGCTTCACTGAAACCAGGTGAAGTAGATGCACTGGGTTGTGTGACCGGTAAACCTGTAACACAGGGCGGTGTGCGCGGACGTACAGAAGCTACCGGTCTTGGTGTATACTACGGTGTGCGCGAAGTATGTAATGTAACTGAAGACATGAAACGTCTGGGCCTTACTACAGGTATAGAAGGCAAAAAGGTGATAGTGCAGGGCCTTGGCAACGTAGGCTACCATGCTGCTAAATTCTTTGAACAAGGCGGTGCGGTAATAGTTGGTCTTGCGGAATACGAAGGCGGCATCTACAATGAAAAAGGTCTTGACCTGGAAAAAGTTGTTGCTCACCGCAAATCAACCGGTTCTATTCTGGATTTCCCTGGTGCTACCAACATAAAAGTAAGCGCAGAGACACTGGAAATGGAGTGCGACATACTGATACCTGCAGCACTGGAAAACCAAATAAACGGTTCGAACGCTGCGCGTATAAAAGCTAAAATAATAGGCGAAGGCGCTAACGGTCCGCTGACACCGGATGCTGATGAAATACTGAATCAGAAAGGTGTAATAATAGTACCAGATATGTACCTGAATGCAGGTGGTGTTACTGTATCGTATTTCGAATGGCTGAAAAACCTGAGCCACGTACGCTTTGGCCGTATGGACAAACGCTTCAGCGAAAACCAGAATGGCAGAATACTGAAAACGGTAGAAGAGCTGACCGGCAAGAAAGCGAGCGATATAGAACGCTCAGTGATATTGCATGGTCCGGATGAAGCAGACCTGGTTTACAGTGGTCTGGAAGATACTATGATAGGTTCTTATCACGAAATACGTGAAAACCTGCTGGGCCTGAATGTGCCTGATATGCGTACTGCAGCCTTCATTACCGCCATCAACAAAGTAGGCGTATCTTATGAAGAGCTGGGTATATTCCCATAGTAGTTACACACACATTTTATATTGAAGGTCGCTTAAAAAAGCGACCTTTATCTTTTTATAATTGCATTCTAGATTGGGTTATCCCCTACTCTTCTAATAGTTTTTCACCTTGTGTCTATTGGCAGAGCGAATGTATTTCTCTAACAAGCGGCGATCTGTAAGTATGGGACAGATAAACTGAGGAAAACGCTCGCGAACCTGGTATTGGGTAATGGTGAACGTAACCAGGTTCTCCTGCCCTTTTACAAATATATGGCCGGCGATGTCTTTATCCTCCGAATTTGAGATAATCTCTTTTAGAATGCTAGCCCATGCGTAGCCAGTGAATTCATAGTTATACCTGGTAAACAGCGATTCATATTTGCGATGCACCTTTTCATCGCGCAAGTCTATAATATAGCTATAGAAAGAGTAGATATCATCTTTCTCCAGGGGGAAACAGAGCGAGGATTTATTTTCTGAAACGGCTTGTGTAACAGCTTTAGGGACAATCTTTTCCTGTGCAAGACCATTAAAAGAAAGAATAACCGAGAGTAATAAAAGTATAATGGCACGCGTCATAATAGTTGAATTTAAACTCTTGCCTCTCCGGATATGCAGATATAAAAGTAAAAATTTTAAATAAAAAGCAGAATGGGTTAATTCAAGAATTTCTTTTGTACTAACGTTTTTTAAAGAAAAAGGGCCTCTTATGAGGCCCTTAATATTATTGTTTGATTATTTTTTGCACGCGCCAAAGGCTACCATTCGCTTCCTTAATGTACATGAGATATGTACCTGGTACAAGGTCGGAAACAGATATTTGCATATTGAGCTGTGCAGTTGTGTTTTGCGTTTTTACTGTTTGCCCCAGCGTATTTGTGAGGTTTATTGTTATGTTTTTACCCACAGCCCCATTGCTTAATTTGACATTCACAATATCTTTTGCAGGATTTGGGTAAATAGCAATATCAGGCTGCGTTACTACGTCGGTTACGCCTTCCAATGTTTCATAAAAGAAATTTTCCTGAGCGTTGAACTGATAACCGCTACCCATGTTCAAGTACTGAACCCATGCTATAGGATCATTTTGTGAATTATAGTAATAGTAATCATTAAAGTAAAGCGTTTGAGCTACAACACCGCCGGAGGTGTAAAAATAGATAAGCTCTGAAGTATTTACTGAATCAGGCAAACCAGTAGCACCAATATATTTATGGATGGTCGCCGATACAGTACGGCCGGTATCTGTATAACTATATTCCTGATAAAAATTAAAATAGTTATAGCCGGAAGCGTACCCCATAGAATCTTTATAAGATGGAAACATGCCTGTACCAGTATCTTCTGTTATATATATGCTTTGCAAATTGCCGCCACTATAGTAGCTGAGGCTGTAGTTTATACTATTAAACCATTTAGAGGTAGCTGTGTCCCAATCATATTCAGCTACTGAGATGGGTTTTCCGCTTCCGTCGTAAGTATATGCATACTTTGTTTGTAGACTTTTTATTCCTGCGGTATAGGAATACAAGCTATCCTGTATAAGCTGGCCTGACGAGTTATATGTAAAATATCTGGCTGCTGAGGTGTCCCATGTTGCAGCAGGATGAGCGAACCAAATATTCGCAACTATCCTATGGGAAGCATCAAACGAATTTTCGTAATGAACATCAGGATTATATGTTGTGTCCACATGTATATTGTAGTAGCTTATCAAATTATTATTAGCATCATAGTGAGCGTACGTAGAACGTGCAGGACTGTACAGACCTGTAGTTCTGTCCTTTCCCCAGGCATAAGCAGTGTCACATAATATATTCATGGATCGCGGAACATAATAGGAAGTACCTGCCATGGGTATATCGTAGTCGTAGGGTGTAGTTGGGAAAATATATTTCATTTCATTTAAGTCAAATGTAGATCCATGTCCGCCGCTATAAATGTACTTGACACTATCGTCCACATTAAACGTAAAATATTGCCAATCATAATCACTGCTTTTCAGACGCTCGACAGGAGAAGTGGTTTTAGCACCAACCCTGGATTGTAATTGTAAAAGGTTTTTTACATACCTATGAGGAACATCATTCCAATTGAGAGAAGACTTCATTTGCGATTGCCCAAAGAGCTGCAATGCGGCCAGTAAAGAAACGGATAAAAGTAGGGCTTTCTTCTTCATGTTAAATAAGTTTTGAGGGTAAGGAAAATGGTTTCAGCATGCTATAACGTAAAAATACGTTATAATTTTGATTTGCTTAAAATTTGATTAAAATATTTAAATAAAACGTTAAATGATTGATTTATAAATAATGGCAGGTGTTATATCCCTCCACATAAATACCTACAAGCATTCAATTAACTAATGAATTGAAAACGGCAAGCCATTACTATGCCTGAACATTTGCCTTAATATTTCTTATTGTGTGACAATTTGAATAATTTTGCAGCGAATTTTAATAGGAAGTTCATTGAAATCTTTATAACAATTCAAATTTTTCATAGAAATGCCATTTGATCTTGACCTCATTCAGAAAGTTTACTCGCAGCTGCCTGCAAAGGTGAACGAAGCTCGTACATTACTTAACCGCCCAATGACACTGGCGGAAAAAATACTTTATTCACATATACACGACCGTACCGAGCAAGCTTTCGTTCGCGGAAAAGACTATGTAAATTTTGCTCCTGACCGCGTAGCGATGCAGGATGCTACAGCACAAATGGCATTGCTGCAGTTTATGACCTGCGGCCGTACACAAGTAGCTGTACCGAGCACTGTACACTGCGACCACCTGATACAGGCTAAAGTAGGCGCGGTAGAGGATCTGGCAACTGCTGTGGATACGAATAAGGAGGTTTATGATTTTCTTGCTTCTATATCAAACAAATACGGTATTGGTTTCTGGCGCCCAGGTGCCGGTATTATTCACCAGGTAGTGCTTGAAAACTATGCGTTCCCGGGTGGAATGATGATAGGTACTGACAGCCACACACCAAACGCCGGCGGCCTTGGTATGATAGCTGTGGGTGTAGGTGGCGCTGATGCTGTGGATGTGATGGCCGGACTGCCATGGGAACTGAAAATGCCTAAACTGATAGGTGTAAAGCTAACCGGCAGAATGAGCGGCTGGACATCTGCAAAAGATATTATCCTGAAAGTAGCCGGCATACTTACCGTAAAAGGTGGTACCGGTGCTATAGTTGAATATTTTGGCGAAGGTGCCGAAAGCCTGAGCGCTACCGGTAAAGCTACAATTTGTAACATGGGTGCTGAAATAGGCGCTACCTGCTCGCTGTTCGCTTACGATGAGAAAATGGCCGATTATCTGAAAGGTACCAACCGTGAAGATATCGCTAAATTGGCGAGCGGTGTGAAAGACGACCTGCGTTCAGATAAGGAAGTTTATGACAACCCTGAAATATTCTACGATCAACTGATAGAAATAAACCTGGACGAACTGGAACCTTATGTAAATGGTCCT
>JBQCEX010000456.1:0-3388 GCA_051959855.1 Flavipsychrobacter sp.
ACTGCTTGAAATGAAACAGGCTACTGAATCTTCACTCAAACCATACATAGATGTCCCTCAACCCGCATGGAACTCATATGCTGAACGAGTAGTAGAAATACAGCAGCGTATGCAAAATATACCACCTGCGCTACTCAGCACTACTTTATTTAAGGATGATTCTTTTATTATACAGGAAATGCAGCCTACTAAAGACAGCATCAATTTCCGTTTAATAAAAGACCGTTACCGCGATATATACCAGGTGATTGATGATATGGCTATGCTCACTGCATCTGCTCAGCTTAGAAGCTCCGGACGCCAGGGAGCTGCTACGGCCGATGAACTGATTGCATTTGGCAACAATAATCAGTGGCAGGATGTGATACTGGATTACGCCATTGACTATGCCAAGAAGGTTAAAAAAGATTATACTGCCTTTACAAAAGCTTTTAGAGCCGGCTTGGTTTAACCGTCATAATCTTAATAATAACTGGAACGCCTCCTATATCAGGAGGCGTTCCAGTTATATTTGGTTAAATGATGTCTTAAAGCTGAGTAGCAGTGTATACTACGCTGGTAGTATAAGTACCTGCAGGGTATGCAAAGCCAGGGGTAGCCTGGTATTGTACAGAGAAGGTCTGGTTGCCACCATAAGTACCGTTTGTGATCAAGTTCTGTGAAGTAGCGCTCAGGTCAGTATATGCAGTACCGAACGTACCGGCTATAGTACCACCTGTACCGTTTGCAGTTACTTTCAGGTTCAGTGCATCTACCGGCATGCTTGGTGCAGGTGTGGTAGAACCTGTATATGTGAATGTTGATGCATTGGTATTTACAGTTACAGTAAAATTTTTGTTAGACTGTACTTTCAGCTGCTGAGTTGCTGATGTTACACCATTTGTATAATCAGATACTGTAGAGAATGGCATGCTTACTGCACCGCCAGTGCTGGTTCCTGATCCTGTGAAGGTGATAGCTATTGCATTGGTCAGGTTCAGGTTTACCTGCTGGGTAGCAGTAGCTGAAGCAGACTGGGCATTAGCAGCAGAAGCGAAACCTAAGAAAGCAGCGGCGATGATTACGATCTTTTTCATTTTGTCTGTTTGTGTGTTTTGGCGATTTGTTTGTTTTGATGACACAAAGATGCGGCGGGCCTTCAGTTCATTGAAACTTTTAGCAGTTGTTAACGACAGTTTTAAAACTCGTTAACAACCAATTAAGAAATGGGATGGGACATAAACCAGGTCAAGACCTTTAATGGTTAAGCCTTTCAATGGTTAAAATGCCGCCATTACACTTTGCTGCTAAAATGTATAACTTCACTATATAAATCAATCCATTATGGATAATCTTCTCCCTGCTATAGGGCAATCTCTTATCCAGCTGCTCATTTGCCTTGTTTTTTCATTTCTTATCGGACTAGAGATATACATTAAAACAGAAAAGGATAAGCGGGATATGCTGTTTGGCTCTGAACGGACCTTTGCATTCATATCTTTGTTAGGTTTCATATTGCTCAAATCCCAGGCCATTGTACCATTTATCTACGTAGTAGGTTTTATAGTCGTTACCGCCTTCCTTTTATTATATTATTATAACAAAGAAAAAGCCGGCTCCCCAGGCATAACCATTATTATCACTTGCCTTTTAGTTTACTCTTTTCCCTTGGTTGTGCAGATATTCCCAGCCTGGTTTGCTATGCTCATCATAGCAGCTATTATGGTACTGATAGAGATAAAAAGCAATATTAAAACCTTTGCAGAAAAGCTATATACTGATGATTTTATAACACTTGCCAAATTCGTCGTTTTATCATTTGTCATTCTCCCCCTCGTACCCGATCGACAAATTATACTAGGCAGTCCCGTTTCGCCATATAAGCTCTGGCTGGCCATAGTTGCCATATCATCTATCTCTTATGTTAGCTACATACTGCGCAAGTTTGTTTTTCCCCGGGCCGGTCTCATGCTCACTGGCATTCTGGGTGGCTTGTATAGCAGCACTGCTACTACATTTATTCTGGCTAAAAAAAGCAGGGAGAAAACAGATGCCCCGGCACACTATGCAGCAGCTATTATCATAGCTACCATGCTTATGTTTGTACGTATCTATGTACTGGTAGTTATTTTCAATCCCGCACTTAGCATTCATTTATTGCCTTATTTTCTTGCACTTATTATTATTAGCGCTGCCGTCAGTTTCTTTATCTACAGGTCTAATCCTGCTAACCCTGATGATCACATAGCCGAAGATATTACCCATCAAAACCCTTTAGAGCTGCGGGTAGCGCTCATTTTTGGCATTCTTTATATCGCCTTCTCTTTAGCTACACAGTACACACTTACTTATTTTGGCGGCAAAGGCTTAAATATTTTGTCACTCATAGTAGGTTTTACAGATATTGATCCATTCCTGCTCAACCTGTTTCAGGGCAAATATGCAGGCATCACTCTTGCTGCTATCAGCGCAGCATCACTACAAGCCGTAGCCAGCAATAACATTTTAAAAATGGCCTATGCCTTAAGCCTGGGCGACAAAAGCATACGCAGGTATATATTGGTTGGATTTAGCATTATCATAGTCTGCAATATCCTAGTGGTATTTCTTATCTAATTTAGCGAATAGCTGATAAGTTCTATACTCTTCCTTACCTGTGGACCAAAAGGCATTATAGCATAGTTCTCCGCTATTAGGCCTATACCTCTTGACACATAGATACTTTGCCTAAAGGAAAAATCAACCATATAGTAAGATCGGGATATCATATAAACATTACTATAACTTCTGCCACCCACCATCACAGAACTACTTAATAAATTTACCACTGCCGTATCTGTAATTAGTGATGAAGCTATCCATACACTATTATTGCTCACAGGAAAATCAATAAAGAAATCCGGCGAAAATTCAGTATAGCTGCTGTTTGCAAAGCCTATCGTAGTGCTTGTCTGTATATACACTGGCGTATCTATTACCATATTATGTTCGTATACATTGCAATACCACCAGGTAGTGTCACCCTTCGTTCTGCTGGCAGTTATTTTTAGCACCATAGTATCGACCATGTTATTTACAGAGTCAGTTACCTTATAGGTCCATTGGTTATTTACCTTTAGTGGGTATTCTGAAATACTAATAGGATTATTTCCACTCCCTCCTTTTTTACAGGCTGAAAATGTAACGATTAGGATGGCCAGGAAAAGGTAGACACGTTGCATAATGAAGAAAGATTTAGTTTAAGAAACCAAAATCCATGCCAAATTTCAATATATGTAAGCCACATATTGGATATCAAATTCCAATCTTAACTTCAATAAACAATATACAGGCAATAAGCCTTAGCTTTTACCTTTGAGAGATTAATACTAACTACGACGAATGACGACGATTATTTCCTGCACCAATC
>JBQCEX010000457.1:0-2825 GCA_051959855.1 Flavipsychrobacter sp.
AGCTGCGAAAAAACGTTTAGGCCCCGCGAATGAAACCGGCGAAACTCTTTCTGCCCATACAGGATCAGTAAGCAATCGTTTACCATCTATTTCTATTAACAGGCTGCTATGGCCTATCAGCGTAATACGCAGGCCACCTGCCGGGGGAGTTTTATAAATAGTTAAATTAGTTGTAAAGGGGCCAAGCGGATTTTTTGGTATGCGTTCCGATTTGTCAGTCATGTATTTAAGCAGAACGCGCCACATTTTATCTTTCATCATCTCCGTAGGTACCGGATTCAAAAACTTATTGCCGTTCTTTTTTGCGTGTTTCAGAAAGCTCATTCTTAGTGAATTATTCCCCAAAAGAAAGACATTGTAAAATATCGGAGAAAAGAAATATTTTCATTAATGTATATTTCAGGCATAAATTTTGAGCTTTTAACATTTACTTGATCATCTAAACCGATTGCTATGCATGTAACCGCTACGCGTATTGGCCTTATTGCCGCCTTATGTACCATTGTACTCTTTAGCTCTTGCGATGAGCGAATGTATTTCCCCTCGCGCGCTACTGCCCCGGGACTGAGAGAACAGTTTGATACCAAGCTGGTGCTTTCGCTAAAGGCGCAAAGCAATACAGATGGAGATACAGCAACTCATAAACACGCTACCAGTAGAGTCAGTCCGGCAGTCGATTTTGCTTTCTCGCCTGTCAATCATCTGGGCCTTACCTTTTCATACAATGGTATAACTGATAGAGCAATTGATGAGTTAGGCACCTCTACCAATTCAGGCATTTTCAATGGCCGTCGCTTTGATGGTGGTGCAGGCTACTATACCAACTTCGGTCGTCTTGGTTTTTTTGAAGGCTATGTAGGTGCGGGCGGAGGTTTTCTGCAGCGTAAAAGCTTTTACTCAAGCTACGAGGATTTTACTACGCACTATACACGCTTTTACCTGCAGCCTGCAGCGGGTATAGGTAATGATCTTTTTATGCTGACAGGCGGCGTACGTATGGCCATGCAACATTTTACAGATTTTAATTCGGCTGATTCGATGCTGAGATATACGATAACCTATCGGGATAATTATCCGGGTACTAACGTAACTGCGCAAACCTTTATATTCTTTGAACCTTTTATCAATTTTGAAATAGGGTATAAGTACATAAAACTGAATCTGCAAACAGGCTTCAGCAGCCAGATAACGGGCGGCACTATAATAGGCTCATTTCCGGTATATTTTAGCGGAGGACTTGTATTTAATTTCGCTCCCCGGTTTTTAAAAAGTGGTAATGAGCTTCCTAAGCCGCCACACCAGGGACATCGTTCACGATCACAAGATGAAAGCGAGTAGCGTCACTTTTTCTTCTTAGGCCTGGAAGGTGTAGCAATCTTATTAAACTCAAGAGCAGCTTGTACCCAATAGTCAAGCTGCTTCTTTGTCTTAATAAATTCTTCGTTTACAAACACTACACCCCGCATGGTCCGGCCGTTATGTATCATAGGTCGGGTGCCGGGCTTCTCCAGTGCTTCATCTGCAGCTTCTAACCCTATGCGGCACATGATCTCTTCTTTATTTACACAGATGCACATTTTACCATCCAGCATAAAGCACATACCACTGAACATTTTCTTCTCTTCAATCTCACCTTTATCTGCAATCGCTTCTCTTATACGATTGGCCAATTTTTCATTGACAGGCATTTTAATTTATTTAAGTTGACGTTAATGCAAATTGGATACAATATAATAAGCAATGGCAACCATAGCAGGTATCATTATCATCATATAACCAAAACCAAACAGAAAGGTATATAAAGTAGCACGCTTACCGGAAACTTGATAGGCGACCTGTAATGCCTGCCTGAAATACATAAAAGGTATTATCAGCATGGCCAGGCTGGTTGCAACGGCGAATACTGTAGTTGGCAGAAGATTTATAAGACTGAAGATAAATTGCAGGAAAAAAAAGAACGAATGAAAGTGAATAGAAAATATAAGATGATCTACAAAATAAATATCATGTCGTTTTAGAAATAAGAGCTTCAAAAACAAGGCACTCATGGGAATTAAAAAGAAAAATAGTTTTGGGAAAATATGATATATTTTTTCCAATATCGTTGAAAACATTGCCGGATCAGGCGTATTAATTTTCCTGGAAGTTATTGCAGCCCCCTTGGTTTGTGTTGATGCTGCATTAACCTGCATGTAACTAGCTATTTCTTTTTCCCTTTGCAATGCCCGCTTCTCCTGTAAAGGAAGAAATAGAATTATGGAACCAAAATAAATGGCGCTAATGAAAATATACAGGGATATGGGAGAAATGTAACGCATGCGTTGCTGCCGCCAGTAAGCAAGACTGAGTTCTCCTGGCTTGAATAGCAAGGTTTTAATTGTTTGCCAGAATTTATTGTCGTAATGAAAATAATGCTCGAAGAAATGCAGGATCATCCCCCACAGTGTGTCCTTGTGCAAATGGTTTTGCTGGCCGCATTCATAGCAGTAATTGCCAAAAGCCTGCGTGCCGCAGTTAGGACAAACTATCTCTCCTTTATCATGATGCATGATTGAAAAATAATAAAATATTTCTTTATATAAAAAAGGCGACTGCAATGAGCCATTGCAGTCGCCTTAAATAAGCCAGTTTCAATCAATGCTCCTGCATAGATAGCACCTTTATCAGTTCCTTATTGAAAGCAGGCAAATCATCAGGCTTGCGGCTGCTTATCAGGTTGCCGTCATGTACCATTTCCTGGTCCACCCAGTTAGCACCTGCATTTTTCAGGTCTGTCTGTAGAGATGGGAATGAAGTCATTCGTCTTCCTTCCAGCAGGCCCGTTT
>JBQCEX010000458.1:0-5772 GCA_051959855.1 Flavipsychrobacter sp.
AAAATAAAGAAGATAATAAATGATGTTCAGCCTGACATGATTATCGCAGAACGTGTTACCAGTTACGGTTTTCTTGCTGTTATTACTGGTTTCTCATGCATTGCTGTGGCACAGCAGGGAATAACGGACGCCTATCCTACAGATTCGATATTGACACCGTTTAAAAATCTTGTTCAGAAGTTTGTTTTTAAAAAAGCTACTCTTCTACACGCCTGGGGTTCAGTAATGGTTCCCAATATGCTGGCTAACGGTGCTGAAAATGAAAAGATATTAGTACTTCCGAAGGGCATCGATTTGCGAAAATTCCATTTTAATGCTGAAGCAAAAAAATGGGATAAAATACGAGCTGTCGTAACGCGAAGTTTATACCCTGAATATGGGCATGAAGTAATAATAAAAGCTTTTAAAAAATTAAGTGATAATAATATCGATTTTGAATTAGTAATAATAGGCGATGGAAATTTAAAACACCAGCTGCAAAGATTGGTTAGCGATCTCAATTTGAACCAGCAGATAAGTTTTACCGGAAGAATTAAAAATGATGATCTGCCTCAGTATTTAAATGCGGCAAACATCTATATTTCTATGCCTGTTACAGAGGGGGTATCTGCTTCGTTATTTGAAGCGATGGCTGCCGGCTGCTATCCTATTGTATCTGCTATCCCCGGAAATCAGGCATGGATTGAAGATGGAAAGAATGGTAAGCTTGTAACGGTAAATGATGCAAATGCATTATTTGCTTCATTAATAGATTGCACAACCAAAATGTCTGTAATAAAAGATATAGTGCAGAATAACAGATGCTTTGTAGAGGAAGAAGTGTCATTCGAGAAAAATATGTTTCAAATAGCACGTTTATACGACCGACTAATAAAGAAAAATAATTCATGATGCCTGTAGCAAAATTATGTGGCAGCATAAGAGCTATATCTGTTGCTTACAAAACAAATAATAAAGCAGTGCATCAAGGTTCGATCATAGTGTGAAAATTATATAAACATTACCCTATCTACGAAACCCATTTTAAAGAGCACACACAGATGGCTGCAAAAAAATTATTGGTAATAGGTTTATTTCTGAGAAGCAAAGGAATAGTTCCGGCTCAGGGAATGGAACTTGCTAATCTTTTAAAGAAGAATGGTTATGAGGTTATTACAACATCTCATATTAAGAGCAGAATTCCCAGATTATTACATACAATATATTTTATACTGAAAAATCGGAATAATTTCGATACTGCTTTAGTACAGGTTTATTCAGGTCTGAGTTTTTATTGGCAGCTTATTTCAGGAATTATTATTAAATCCATGAATAAAAAGCTTGTGCTAACTATTCATGGAGGTGGAGTACCTGATGCGATAAAAAAAAGACCTAAAGCTCACATGGCTCTTTTTAGACGGGCCGATCTTATTACATGCCCTTCAAATTTTATTGTATCTACACTAAAGAGCTATAATGTATCTTCCTTACTTGTTGAAAATGTTATAAGGCTCGACAAGTTCCCTTTTCATTATAAAGAAAGCATACGACCATCTATATTCTGGATGCGCGCACTTAGTCCCATTTATAACCCGGAAATGGCTGTAGAAGTAATTCGAGAGCTGAAATATGAATACAAATACGAAAATATAAAACTATATATTGCAGGCCCTGATTTAGGACTAAAAAAAAGAATAGAAAATTTAATTAATAATTATCATCTTAGCAGTAATATTGAAATAATAGGTTTTGCAACGGATGATGATAAACTTAAGTATGCAGAACTGTGTGACATATATATGTGTACAAATAGAATAGATAATGCACCTGTCAGTTTTCTGGAAATGCTGTCGCTTTGATTGCCTATTGTCAGCACTAATGTTGGCGGTATACCATATATAGTAAAAGACGGCGAATCGGCATTGCTGGTAAATAGTGAAGATTGTAAAGCAATGGCCAGGGCAATAAATAGCTTAATAGCCAATCCTGATTTGGCCAGGCAACTCGCTGAAAACGGAAGAAAGATCGCAGATGTGAACAAGTATTCTGAAGAAGGAGTATATAATAAGTGGAAGACTCTATTAGATGAATTATAATTATCTAATAAAACCTTTTGAAAATTTATGTGTGGTATAACCGGTATAATGCGTTTTGATAATAATCCCATTGAAAAGGAGATTGTTGTTAAAATGCGTGATAGCCTCGCCCACAGAGGACCTGATGGCGCCGGTATATTTATTGATAATAGAATAGCCTTTGGTCATAGACGCCTGTCCATCATTGATCTTACCGAGAATGCCAGGCAGCCGTTTACATCTGTAGATGGCAGATATACTATTACCTACAATGGCGAGATCTACAACTACAAAGAATTTATACCTGAGCTCGAAGCCCAGGGAATAAAGCTTAAATCAAAATCAGATACCGAAGTACTACTGTACCTGTATATTCTCTATGGCCCTAAGATGCTGGAAAGACTGAATGGAATGTGGGCGTTTGGTATCTGGGACAACGTTGAACAGAAGCTCTTTCTCTGCCGCGACAGGATGGGCGTAAAGCCATTATATTATACGAATTGGAATAACGGCTTATATTTTGCTTCAGAGCCTAAAGCTCTTTTTACTGCAGGCGTCCCGCTGAGCTTAGAAGAAAGCCTGTTTTTTGAATTGTTCATTTACAGATACATAGCCGGGGCAAATACAATTTTTAAGAACGTTTATAAGCTACTACCAGGGCACTATATGCACGTGGATGCTAGTGGAAAAATCGAAGCTAAACGTTATTGGCATTTAGGCGAAATAGCTGCAAAGACAAAAATAGAAGGCGATCCATACAAATGGTTTGAAGCCCAATTCAATAAATCTATTCGGTATAGAATGGTGAGCGACGTACCTGTAGGCGTGTTACTAAGCGGCGGACTGGACTCGAGTTGCGTAGCAGCTTCATTAGCCAATCAGGAATATAAAGGGATTAACACCTTCACCATAAAATTTCTCGAGTCAAACTTAAATGAAGCACATCTTGCAGAAGATCTGGCAGGCCGGCTCGGTTATAAGTCGCATACCTTGCTTGTGGAAGATGATCTGCTTTACGATAGCCTTGTTAAATCTATATGGGCACATGATGAGCCATTAATACATCAGAATGATCCGCAGCTTGTTGCCATTGCAAACTATTCAAAGCAGTATGTAAAGGTGTTACTTTCAGGAGAAGGCGCGGATGAACTAATGGCAGGTTATGTTCGTTATAAGCCTTTAAAGTATTGGGGCCAGTTGAAAGCTTTCAGATCGTTCCTTAAGCTTCCGTTCATAAAGAAGAAGGAAAGAATAAAGAAGCTGAATCGTTATATACATAATCGCAGTATAGATGATGCTATACTGTTGAATGCATCCAATTTCTTTCCTGAAGAATATGACTTGCATGCCGATAATAATGCTGCGAAGTATCGTAAAGATATGTTGCGGGAAGCAAGACAATATGTTGGCAACGATCCGGTAAAAATTGCTTTATACCTGGATCAGCATACTTATATGGAATCATTACTGATGCGCAATGACCGCACGACGATGATTGCGGGAATTGAATGCCGTGAGCCTTATTTGGATTATAAACTTGTGGAAGGTTTAACAACATTACCCTCATCTTACTTTACAAAAGGTAAAAAAGGGAAAAATATTTTATTGGAATCTGTAGGCAAAAGCCTGCCTGAAGAGATAAGAAACTTCAAGAAAATAGGCCTTGGGGTGCCTTGGGAACGCTACTTGCGCGAGCATCCTAAATGTCGTGAAATTTTACATTCAGTAGATGATAGCGAAGTGCTGAAAATGGGATTATTTAAGCAATTGGAAAAGAAGAAAAGCATCGAACAATTCCTTGCTGGTGATAATTCGCAAAAATTACTTGTGCGCTTCTTTTTCATGATGCGCCTTTGGGAGATAGAATATCTCTCCAAATTCAAATCATAGTTTATTGTGAGCTTATTTGAGCTAATACTTAAATCAAAGGGATTTCCACTTCAGGAAGCCCGGAAGCAATTGACATCATTGCAAAAGATGAGTGTTGAGGAGTTTCTGGGTTGGCAGGAAAAACAGAAATGGGATATTGTGAAGTTTCACTACAATAATAACTCATTTTACAGGCAGAAGATAGGGCAACATTTGCCTGATAAATGGGAGGATTTGCCTGTAATCACTAAAAAAGATCTTCAAAAACCTTTACCAGAGTTATTAAGCAAAGGTTATACATTAAAGAATACACATGTAGGTAATACATCCGGGTCATCAGGCGTTCCCTTTTATTATGCCAAAGACAAATTCTCGCATGCTATGACCTGGGCAGTTATTACTGATCGGTACAGCATGTACGGACTTGATTTTGATTCAAAACAGGCCCGCTTTTACGGAATACCGAAAGAATTTACAGGTTATTGGAAAGAACAGCTAAAAGACAGGGTCATGAACAGGCGCCGTTTCCCTGTTTTCGATTTATCTGACAATGTACTGGAGCGTTTTTTCAATAGATTAAGAACTGGTGGTTTTGATTACCTATATGGTTATACAAGTTCTCTCGTATTATTCGCTCGTTTTCTTGTCAAAAGAAATGTAATATTAAAAGATGCATGCCCTACGATAAAGGTATGTATTACCACCTCTGAATTAAGTACGGAAGAAGACCACCAGATATTAAAGCAGGCATTTGGTGTGCCTCATATCAGAGAATACGGTGCTTCCGAAACATGTCTTATGGGTTTTGATGCACCTGACGGTAAATGGCGTTTTACAGAAGAAAGTTTATATAATGAAGTGGTGAACAGCAATAATGTACCTGCTGACTATGGTTTGGAGGGTAATGTTTTATGCACTTCTTTATTTAATAAGGCCTTCCCTATTATACGTTACCAGGTTGGTGATATGGCTGTACTAAAAGACAGAGAACCCGACAGCATATATAGAAGCATAGATAAGTTGGTAGGAAGAACGAATGACGTAGCTATATTACCAAGCGGTAAGGTTTCGCCAGGCCTTACTTTTTATTACGTTTCACGTAGCATTCTAGAGTCGAGCGGTGTACTGAAAGAATTCATCATTCGACAAACGGCGCTTGATCATTTTGTATTTGATGTAGTAGCTGATCGGGATCTTACCGATACCGAAATCAACCAGATAAAAGAAAAAATTACGCTTTACCTTGAGCCCGGTATTAACTATTCCATAAACAGGGTAGATAAGATTGACAGACCGGCTAGCGGTAAATTGAAACATTTTTATTCTGAATTAAAAAAGAATTGAAAAAGCTTGTAATCCTTACCCAATATTTTTCGCCTGAAATGGGTGCCCCCCAATCACGCTTACTGGAAACAGCAAATGGTCTAATATCCTTAGGATGGGAAGTGAAAGTCATCACAGCTATGCCTAATTACCCTACCGGGAAAATTTTTAAAGATTTTAAAGGAAAGCTTTCTGCTAAGGATAAAGTAGGAAATATTGATGTATGGCGTTATTGGCTGTATGCATCAAACTCTAAGAAGTCATTGCCGCGCATCATTAGCATGCTTTCGTTCAGCTTTACTTCATTTATGGCTATTTTTAAGCTGCGCAAGTTAAAACCTGATTATGTTTTTACAGAATCTCCACCCCTTACACTTGGCCTTACTGGCTTAATGTTAGCTCGCTTTACGGGTGCCAGGCATATCATGAACGTATCTGATTTATGGCCGCTAAGTGCATATGAGCTCGGCGCCATATCAAAAGGCTTTACTTATAACCAACTTGAAAAACTCGAACATTATTTATA
>JBQCEX010000459.1:0-3117 GCA_051959855.1 Flavipsychrobacter sp.
AATTGGGTATAAAGGGTATATTTTATACTTTACCTAATGCGACAATGTGATAAATATGGCAATATGATGCCAAATGTCGGCAGGACATTCGAGGGTTTACAGCGACGTTAAGAACTTCTTTATTTATAGCCAATGCAGTGAGTAGCTGCTTAGCTAATGTTGCAAGATACAATTGTAAGCAGGCCGTTTCCAAGAAAAGATATACACATTGTAATACATGATCGATATTTGATTTTTGCAAACATCAGATTGATTCCTGCAAACATCGAACCTCATTCTCAGCGGACATTTGCATTATAAAAAATGCAAGTAATGAGTAACGCAACAAAAATTGCCCTGGTAACAGGCGGTAGCCGCGGACTGGGCCGGGATATGGCACTGAGGCTGGCAGACAAAGGCCTGGATGTAATACTAACGTATAACAGCAGGGAAGACGAAGCAAACAAAGTAGTAACACAAATTCAACAAGCAGGCCGTAAAGCGGTAGCCTTAAAGCTGGATACAGGAAACATCAAAAGTTTTGATGCCTTTTTTGCACAATTAAAAGAAGTATTGGAAAACACTTTTGAAGCAGACCATTTTGATTTCCTGATAAACAATGCAGGTATAGGGCACCATGCTGCTATAGCAGAAATGCAGGAAGAAATGTTTGATACTTTAATGAACATCCATTTTAAAGGCGTGTACTTCTTTACGCAAAAGGCACTTATACTGTTGAATGACAAAGGAGGCATTGTAAATATTTCTTCGGGCCTTGCACGTTTCAGCTTTCCCGGTGCCTCTGCCTATGCGGCTATGAAAGGTGCTATTGAAGTATTTACCCGGTACCTGGCCAGAGAGCTTGGCAGCAAAGGCATACGCGCCAATGTGGTAGCCCCGGGTGCAATAGCCACAGACTTTTCAGGTGGCCGCGTAAGAGATGATAAAGAGCTCAATAAAGCTGTTGCTGACTGGACAGCACTGGGCCGTGTGGGTGAAGCAGAAGATATAGGCGGTGTAGTAGCCTTCCTTTGCACTGATGATGCCCGCTGGATAAATGGGCAGCGAATTGAGGTAGCGGGCGGCATGATCCTCTAGAAAACATCCGGCAGGCATCCAACCTGCCGGATTTTCGTATATTTGATTTTTGCAATGTCCATCACAAACGCATCAATAGAAGATTTCTACAAGGAAGCTGCCGCCAGTCTTCCTAAGGATGTAACTAAAGAAATTGGTCACTTCAATGTTTTTGAAACCCAAAAACTGTTTGACAAAGTAAACGGTACGCGCATTATGCCGTATAGCCGGCGGGCTTACTATAAAATAAGCCTGATACGTGGCAGGAATCGTGCGGAATACGCCGACAAGGTTATAGAGATACAGGAGCAGGCATTATTGTTTGCTACACCCAGAATACCCTATCACTGGCTGCCTGCAGACGATAACCAGGCAGGTATGTTCTGTATTTTTACTGCAGACTTTCTTGCGAAAAACAAAACAGGCTTCTTGCTGGATGAATTGCCAATTTTCCGCCCGGGAGAACTACCAGTATTTCAACTATCTGCTGAACAGGTTGATGAACTTGAGTATATTTTTCGAAAGATGCAGCGAGAGATTGCTTCTGACTACATATACAAATATGACTTGCTGCGCAACCTGGTGCTCGAATTGATACACTATGGCCAAAAGCTTCAGCCTTTATCCGCATTGAAAACAACACAGAATGCGTCAGACCGCATTTCATCCTTATTCATTGAATTGTTAGAGCGTCAATTCCCGCTTGATACGCCACAACAAAGGATAGAACTTCGCGCAGCCAAGGACTATGCAGACAGATTAGCCGTGCATGTAAATCATCTCAATAAGGTATTAAAAGAATCTACAGGCCAAACAACCACTGAACTTATCAGTAAACGGATCATCCAAGAGGCTAAAATTCTGCTAAAGCAAACGGATTGGCAGGTCTCAGAAATAGCATACATGCTGGGCTTTGATGAGATTGCTCATTTTTCTAACTTTTTCAAAAAGCACACTGCATTTACCCCGCTGACATTTCGCAACTAGAGTATTGTATGAAAAAGCCCTCATAACTGAGGGCCTGGTTAGCTTAGCTACTTTGTCCATTCAGCTACAGTCATTACATCTGCATGCCTTGGAAATATCTTAGTGGTCAACACTCTATGCACTTCTTCGTCAGCATCTGCACAGCAGTCTACCAGTACAGTTAGTTTGTAGTCTTTGTCCGCTGCCTCGCGCAGTGTTGACAGTACCACACCGCTGGTAGCAATGCCAGTAAGTACTAGGTGCTGAATACCAGCAGATCTTAATATCATTTCGAGATCGCTGCCTGCAAACGCACTTATTGCGCGCTTCATCACCTGCAGTTCATCTGCTTTTTTACCAAGTTCAGGTACCACAGTTGTGAATACGTTCATGTCTATATTTGCAAACCTTTCTCTGACAGCAGCAAAACCTTTATTATTGGGCTTTACATCAGGCCCACCTTGTCTGAAACCAACGGTAATGAATATTACCGGCATTTTTTGCTCACGGGCATAGTTTATTGCCTTCTTGTTTGCATCTATTAAATCAGTACCGCCCTGCGTAAAATTGCCGATTATTCCCATCTGCATATCCATAACCAGCAGTGCTGTACTTTGTGTCTGTTCCATTCGATTTTTGTTTTAGTGTTGCAAAATTGTTGCATTCCCTGCGCTTTGACTGTGACAATCGTCACAAAATTTCCCGGCTACGTATTCTACTGATTGTTTCCCTGCTAACGCCAAGGTAAGAAGCTATTTGAGAGAGCGGTATACGCTGCAGCAACCTGGGATTGTTCTGCTCTACATATTTATATCTTTCTGCGGGAGTTGATATTTTGAACAGGTTACTATATGATTCGGATGCTAATAATAGCCGCAGGGCCAGGCGCTTGACGAACTTTTCCAAATCAGGATATGATTTGAAATAGGGCCTTAATTGATTAAGATCTAATATCCAAATTTCAGTAGGCTCACCAGCTTCAATTACCAATTCCGATGCGGTACGCGTTTTAAAACTCAGTAAGTTGGAAGTAAAATCCCGTTCAAAAGTAAAATTGAGGTTAATTGTAGTGCCATCTTTATTATAATAAGTGCG
>JBQCEX010000460.1:0-4370 GCA_051959855.1 Flavipsychrobacter sp.
TTTACCGGAAATTTCCGGTTTTTTCCGTTAGCGGAATTAATAATACGGTTGACCGGGAAGCATTTAGCATAGGAATTTCCGGTGGGGCAGAAAATTTCCGGTGTCGGAAATTTGACGGAGGAACTTAGGGTTTACAGTATGTCAAAGAACTCGTTTATAATTAGCCAATAAAGGATCAGCTAATTTGTTGCAAGGTACTATTGCCAATGATGGATATCCAAAAAAGGATATCCACATTTGAAATGCAATAAATAAGGTTGATTAAAATTATTTGAGCTTTGCAATCAGATAATTTGCACGCTCTGCAGTAAAGAGTGCTTCTTTATGGATCAGCAAAGCTTGATTCGCTTCTATACCTGCGTCATCTCCTTGCTGGTCTATAGCTTCTTTGTGTATATATTGATCACGTTTTTTTATCCAAGCAAGTTCATCCTTTTTCAAAACAGCGAAACTATTTGGGTCCATTTGCTTCTTAAGCATGCCATAAACAATATTTAAAACACTATCAACAGTTTTTCGATGCCTGTTTTCGCAATCCACAAAATTATTTGTACCTGCATCAACACATGCCTGACATTCTGTTTGTGCTTGTGTTATAATGTTGGACAAAGCCAGAGATGACTGGCCAAAGCTTTTAAATGCTAATAATATTACGATAGTTACCAGACAAGCAGCTAAACGCATCGTTTTAATTTTTTTGGCAGTTTAAAAATACTCTAATTACCCTTAGATGATTAGCAATAAAGTACAATTGCTTGGGCAACCTACTAAAAAAATATAATCGGATACAACAGAAATGAACTCTTTAAATATTAAAATGATGTGGCATGATATTGTTAATTATATGGTGCTAAACTCAACAACTTATGAGGTCAACATCTTCTAATAACAAGAAATCTGCAAGGGGCGCAGCAAGGCCTGTGAAAGCTGCTGCGAAGAAAGCAGCAGGCAAAAAAGCCGCCAGCAAAAATGCAGCTACTAAAAAGACTGCTAACAAGAAAACAGCGAGCAAGAAAACGGCTGCTAAAAAAGCAACTGCTCCTGCCAGGAAAGCTGCTGCTAAAAAAACAGCAAGCCCAAGAACCAAAGCACCTGCAGCACGCAGTGCTAAAAAACTGAACAAAGAATACCTGCTACAAGACCTATTTCTGAACGAACTGAAAGACGTGTATTGGGCAGAAAAGCACCTGACCAAAGTATTGCCGAAGATGGAAAAGGCTGCAACATCAGCAGAACTGAAGCAAGCCTTTAATAATCACCTACAGCAAACCATGGAACAAGTAAGCCGCCTGGAAGATGTGTTTGAAATGCTGGGACAGAAAGCACAGGCGAAGAAATGCGACGCTATGGCCGGTATAACTGACGAAGGGGAAGAAATAATAAGCGACACACAAAAAGGCACTGAAACCAGGGATGTGGGCCTGATAATGGCCGGCCAGAAAGTGGAACACTACGAAATAGCTACCTATGGCAGCCTGGTGGAAATAGCCAAAACCATAAACAGGGCAGATGTGGCTGCAATACTGGCACAAACCCTGGCAGAAGAAAAAGAAACCGACCAACTGCTGAGCCAGCTGGCCATGAGCAAGGTGAACGAAGAAGCTACCGGAGAAACTGAAGACAATACAGAACAGGAATCGGAAGGGCTGATGGAAACCATTAGCAATATGGTGGACTAAGGGATGGGCATATTTACAATATGCATCTTTTTCATACGACCTGGATATATAGCGCGCGAAATGAATTTGCGCGCTATTTTTTTGATAATAACCAGGCCTGTAAGAGGTTAACGATTTTCAAGGAAATATTGCTGTTAAAGGCCTGATTATTTATCCACAAAAAGGGCTTGTTTTTCAACCGTTTAATATGTTAAAAGGCCTTGATTTTCTTTGCTCTTACGGCATATATTCACTATCTTTGTAAAGTTAAAAATCCGCATATTCCTTGCGGTATGGACCACACATCCGAAGGTGGCATTTTTAAACAAATTTCCCTTTAGAGAAAGGCTTCGGATCAAATGAATGTATGGATACAGAAAATGAAGTTTTACAAGCCCCTGCTCAAGGCTATAATGCCGATAGCATACAAGTATTAGAAGGTCTGGAAGCGGTGCGTAAGCGCCCATCCATGTATATAGGCGATACCGGCATAAAGGGTTTGCATCACCTGGTATATGAAGTGGTAGATAACTCTATTGACGAAGCGCTGGCAGGTTACTGCAAGCATATACATGTGACCATACACACCGATAACTCCATAAGCGTGCAGGATGATGGCCGTGGTATACCTACGGGCATTAACAGCAAGGAAGGCCGCTCTGCACTGGAAGTTGTAATGACCGTGCTGCATGCTGGCGGTAAATTCGATAAAGACTCTTATAAGGTTTCCGGCGGGCTACACGGTGTGGGCGTGAGCTGCGTGAATGCGCTGAGCACGCATATGCATACCACAGTATTCCGCGAAGGAAAGATATTTGAGCAGGAATATGAAAAGGGTGTGCCGATGTATGCCGTGCGCGAAATAGGCGTAACGGAAAAACGTGGTACCCTGCAGCACTTCAGGCCGGACAATACCATCTTCAAGGATACTGTATATAACCGCGAAATACTGGAAGGCCGTTTGCGTGAGCTTTCGTTCCTGAACAAGGGCATCAGCATTACCCTGACCGATGTGCGCGAAAAGGACGATGCAGATCAACCACACAGCGAAACCTTTTATAGTGAAGGCGGCATCATAGAATTTGTACAGATGCTGGACAAGAGCGGTAAACGTGACCCGCTGCTGGCGCTGCCTATATTTGTAGAGGCACATGATAAGGAAACAAATGTAGCTGTAGACGTTGCGCTGTCTTACAACACTTCGTACAACGAGCACATTTTCTCTTACGTAAATAATATCAATACCATAGAAGGCGGTACACACGTTGCGGGTTTCCGCCGTGCGATAACCCGCGTGTTCAAGGCTTATGGCGATAAGAACAAGCTGTTTGAAAGGGCCAAAGTGGAGATAACGGGTGATGACTTCCGCGAGGGGCTGAGCGCCATTATATCTGTAAAGGTGCCGGAACCACAGTTTGAAGGGCAAACCAAAACAAAACTGGGTAACAACGAAGTGATGGGCGTGGTGGACGTGAGCGTGAGCCGCGTGCTGGAAGCCTACCTGGAAGAACACCCTAAGGAAGCCAAGGTAATAATAGACAAAGTGATACTGGCTGCACAGGCGCGTGCAGCAGCCCGCAAAGCGCGTGAGCTGGTGCAACGTAAAAGCGTACTGACAGGCGGTGGTATGCCGGGTAAGCTGGCAGACTGCTCAGAAAGAGACCCTGAAAAATGTGAACTGTACCTGGTAGAAGGTGACTCGGCTGGTGGTACTGCAAAACAGGGCCGCGACCGCAGCTTCCAGGCTATATTGCCACTGCGCGGTAAAATACTGAACGTAGAAAAGGCACAGGAACATAAAATATATGAGAACGAAGAAATAAAGAACATGTTCACTGCACTGGGTGTGAGCGTAGGTACGCCTGAAGACCCTAAAGCACTGAACCTGACCAAGCTTCGTTATCATAAGATCATCATTATGACGGATGCCGATGTGGATGGTTCTCACATTGCTACGCTGATACTTACTTTCTTCTTCCGCTATATGAAGGAGCTGGTGCAACAGGGCTATGTGTACCTGGCACAGCCGCCACTGTACCTGGTGAAGAAAGGCAAGGAACAGATATACGCCTGGACTGAAGATGACCGCAAGGCAGCAGTAGAAAAGCTGGCCAATGGCAAAGAAGACAGTGTGAGCGTACAGCGCTACAAAGGTCTTGGTGAAATGAACGCTGAACAGCTGTGGGAAACTACCATGAACCCTGAGACACGCTCGCTAAAGTCGGTTTCAATACAAAGCGAAGCTGAAGCAGACCGCGTTTTCAGTATGCTGATGGGCGATGAAGTGCCACCACGCAGATAATTCATAGAAAAGCACGATAATTACGATAAGATAGATGCGTAAATAGATTAGTCTCAATATTTTAATCAAAAGCCGCTCTGAGAGCGGCTTTTGTGTTTTTATACCTATTTCCCATTTCCTAATTGCTTGTTAACCAGATTTTAATCTGCCGTTAATACCTGCTAAAAAGTTTTCAAGTCTAGCAAGCCGCCGCATCTTTGTGTCATCAAAGCAAACACCAACAAACTCAAACAAAATTTAAACACAACCAAAAACATTTATAAAATGAAAAAGATCGTAATCATCGCCGCTGCTTTCTTAGGTTTCGCTTCTGCTGCTAATGCACAGTCTGCTTCAGCTACTGCTACCCAGCAGGTAAACCTGAACCTGACCAATGCAATAGCTATCACCTTCACAGGATCAGGAACCAG
>JBQCEX010000461.1:0-3785 GCA_051959855.1 Flavipsychrobacter sp.
CTATAGGTACAAGCAAAGCTCCAATACCCAGGACGGATTCCGTGGGTGTCTATTACTATTATGTAAAACAAACCGTAAATGGATGTACCAGTGATCTTGCAGAGATAACCGTAATCGTTAATGCGCCGCTGCCTCAGTTAGCAATCGGTAATAATAGTCCATTGTGTCTGGGGGACACGTTAAAATTTCATATTGATTCAGCAAAAAATGCTACATATACCTGGAAAGGTCCGGATGGATATAACAGCACACAGCAAAACGCTGTGAAAAATGGAGTTAATATAACTGACACGGGGTATTATGTTGTTAGTATTTTGGTTCAGGGATGTCCGGTTCAAAAAGATTCTACTTATGTAAATATCGATGCTGTTATTGCGAAAATATCTGCTGATAAAAATAAAATATGTCAGCATGACACCGTGGAGCTTTCATTTGGGGGCATAGCTCCTACAGTAGGTACAAGCTACATATGGGACTTTAATGGTGCTACTATATTATCCGGAAGTGGCAAGGGCCCTTACTTAGTTAAGTGGGATACTTTAGGGGCCAAATCTGTATTATTAAATGTGAACAATTGGCGATGCAAATCTGCAGATACTGATATGATTACAATATCAAAAGCACCGGACGTAGCCTTCAATATACCCAAAGATATATGTATGATGGATACTGTGAGCTTGCAGGTAGATCCATCCAGCCTTGATAACGCTGAGAACTTTACCTGGACAACACAGGGAGGAGACATTATAAATGGTTATAGAGGCAATTATTATGTGGCATGGAACAGTACAGGCAAGAAAGTAATCTCCTTAATAGTAGCATATAGTCAGTGTGTGCATTCGCCGGTATTCGACACCGTAACAGTACATGATCTCCCGGCTGTTAATTCTCATTTATTGGACAATACAGATATATGTGCAGGTGACAGCGTGCAATTTGAAGCTGACAGCGGTGTGGGATATACGTATGCATGGTATCCCGTACAGTATTTCCGCAGTTATTCAAAAACTAGCAATGTTGCATGGGGTAAAATTCAGGCGTCCGGCAATATATATGTTACCGTGCGTAATCAGTTTGGTTGCGTAGGCAGGGATAGTGTAAATGTGACTGCTAAACCTTGTTGCATAGTAGCCATCCCAAGTGCATTTACGCCGAATGGCGATGGACTGAATGACATACTTAGGCCTATAACAAAGGGTAATCATCAGTTAGTCATATTTAGAATAGTAAACAGATATGGTCAGACTGTATTTGAAAGCAATAATGAAAAGCTGGGATGGGATGGAAAGCTAGGCGGTATACCCCAGGATATGGATACTTATTTCTATTACCTGCATTATATCTGTAATGGTAAAGATATTGAAGAGAAGGGGGATATAACATTGGTTAGATAACTAACAAAAAAGAACTCATGAAACGTCAAATTATATTGTTGGTACTTCTCATCTTGTTTACCCGCGTGTATGCCCAGAAGATAGGGCCGAAATACTCGTATATTCCAGCAGCGTCCTGGCATTCATCGGTATTCAGTACGCCAAATGCGAGGATGGTAACGAAAGTTGATACGGAATATTATTGGAATAATCCTATTGTGCAATTAGACACAACCGGTTCTTACTTGCTGGACCAGATAATGCCTGCAGACAGCGGTTACTGGTTTGGGACAAATATCTATAATTTCAAAGGATTTGCTGAATTATATGATATTAACAAGGCGGATACAGATACTTCAGTTATAAAAATATTAGGTGTAGTGAGCGCTTGGCATGGTCATGTAAGCGCAAGCTCTGCCAATACAATTTCCTTCAAAGTTTGGGATCAGGACCCAACCGCATTTTATCAAGGTGATACAGTATACATCAAAGGCTATCCGGGCAACGTAAAGTATAGTTTAAATTGGCCTGTCAGCCAACTTCGCATAGGGATGGCAGGTGCACCAGATACTACACCTGTAGTAACAATGTTTCCATCTGCGCTTAATAGTGCGTTAGATCATTTTTTTGTTGGCTATGAAATGAATTACAATTTCAATTCACTAAACGGGGATACTATTACACTTGGAGCTACGCCACAGGGTAATGCTCAAAAAGTAGGTGTGCATTATTTAGATTCTGCATCAGGCAGTTTGATATATATACCCCGGAATGCTATTGAAATTATACCGGGCGTATGGCAGGATTGCTATTACAATTATGGTTTTCAGATAAACTTGGGTATTGTGCCCATTGTTCAGTTTAGGTACAGCTATAATGACCTGGGCGTACGCAATGTAACAAAGGGCAACCTGATTTTTATGGGCAATTATCCTAACCCAGCTGTAAGCTTTACCAATATCAAGTTCACGTTGGCAACTAATGCTGATATATTGATACAGATAATTGATATGCACGGGAAAAAAGTAGCTTCAATCAATACAGGAAATTTAAAGACTGGTGAGCATATTATTCCAATATCCACTGTTGGTATGCCTGCCGGTAACTACATATATATAATCAGTACTAATAATGGTGCGTCAGTTGCCAGTGTATTATCGGTTGCCAAATAAGATAATTATGAAAAAAGTTTTTTTGCTGTTACTGCCAATTGTAATCTCCACAATGCTCCATGCACAGGAGCAATTATCCATGCCATATATTGATTATTCTACTGTTGGAGTTGATGCTGTTAACACTCATGCTTTGGGTGCTGCGGAAAAAAAGACATCCGGCGCTGATACTGCTGTATACGTTAATAGCAATACACAAATATCCAGCAGCACAACATACAGGTATTATGTTGATGTATTGTCGCCTCTGGACAGTGGATATTATCTGGGTATTAATGTTTTCGGGTATAAAGGATGGGCTGAGGCGTACAATCTTACAGTGCCTAATGATTCTGCAATGCAAGTAATTGGCGCTATAAGTGTATGGCACGGCAACTATAAGTTGACAACTAACAAAAGTGTAAATATTGAAGTTTGGGATGTTGATACGGTGCACGGTACATCGTTACATTCCGGTGCTTTGCTTGCTGGTTTTCCTAACACTGTGCTTACAAGTGAAACAGTTCCAATTAAGAAGTTGAAAATGGGTTACAATAATGCACCCGACACATTGTCGGCAATTACATGGTTTAGTACTCCTGCAAACGTAACGGGCTATTTCTTTTTAGGTTATGAAATGATGTATGATTTTCATAACCTAAACGGTGACACCATCTGTATTCGGGCTACACAGCAGGGCACAGGCGTGGGGCACAATAATTTTTATTATATAGATAAGGTTGGAGACACTGTCTTTCATGCGCGTAATGCAGTTGAATTAGCTTCAGGCACCTGGCTTGACCCTTATTGGCAGGCACACCTGGATGTTAACTTGTCAATAGTGCCAATTGTGCATATTAGAGATGTGACAGCCGTGTCCAACATTTCCCGAAACGGGCTTTCCTTCTATGGTGTTTACCCTAACCCTGCAGTTAACAATGCTATCGTCAGATTTGCTTTGAATAACCCAGATAATGTTTGTATTCAACTTATGGATATACAAGGGCATATCATATTGACCAAAAAACAAAGTGTATCTGCAGGTATGCATGCAATAGCTATAGATATTGCCGGAGTGAATAATGGAAATTATTTATGTGTTGTAAATGCAGGAAACAGCACTGGATTTGCCTCAATGTTGACGGTAACGAAATAACTTATATTATTTAGAATATCTTGGTTATATAATTTGAGATATTTTGAATTTAATGTTATATTTACGAGATAGCTTCAATGAAAATTTAAGATTAAAGTAAAACGA
>JBQCEX010000462.1:0-2909 GCA_051959855.1 Flavipsychrobacter sp.
GTATTATAGACCTGGAAGATGCGCACCGATTACAGATAGTTTCATTAGATACTATTAAAGACTTGTTCCTTCCTTTCTTCGAAAATGAAAAAGAAGAATGGAACACACTGGACTATATAGAGCGCAAACTGGACAATATAAACGATGCCAACCAGAAGGTACAGTACATACGTGCCAAATGGATAGGCCACATGACCAGCAAGCTATCCCAGGTGTTTTTAGAAAAAGAACAGGAACTGCTGGCAGGCAATCTGGAAGTGGACCTAATGAAATGCTTGCCGGAAAGGGAAAGGCAACTGATAGATGCTATTAATAAATACTCTGTAGCAAACGTTTATAATTATAAGTCGGTCGTAGAAATTGAGATTGCCGGTTACAATGTAATAGGCGGCCTGCTGAAAGAATTTATTCATGCGGTGCTGCATCCTAAGCATACCAAGTCAGAAAAAATAATAAAACTGGTAAGCAGCCAGTTCCCTATCACGCAAGACCCCAAAGGCTTATACAATAATGTACAATCGGTAGTTGACTATATATCAGGCATGACAGACTTATATGCGATAGATATGTACCGTAAAATAACCGGCATTACTATACCTGAAATTCGCTAACTAATATGCAGCACCCCGGCGAAATAAAGATACAGGACTATACCTACGAACTGCCCGATGACAGGATAGCTAAATATCCGCTTGAAGTAAGGGATGCCTCAAAGTTGCTGATATATAAAAACAGCGGCATAGAAGAAGATATTTACCGCAATATTGCGCAACACATACCCGCGGAAACATTACTTGTGTTCAATCAAACAAAAGTGGTGCATGCACGCCTGTTATTCAAAAAGCCTACCGGTGGCATCATAGAAGTTTTTTGCCTGGAGCCGCATGAGCAATACACGGATGTACACACAGCTATGCTGCAGAAAGGAAAAGTATGGTGGAACTGTATGATAGGTGGTGCCAGCAAATGGAAGCATGGTATGGTACTGCAACTATTGCATGACGACCCTGCTTTCGTACTATCAGCCCATATAGTAGAGCGCGAGACGGACGCTTATGTGCTGGAGCTTTCATGGGATAACGCTGAGCTTACTTTTGCAGAGATACTGCACTATGCAGGTAAAGTTCCACTGCCTCCTTATCTACATCGCGATGCTGAACAGAGCGATGAGGAACGCTACCAAACTATATTTGCTAAAGAAGAAGGCAGCGTAGCCGCGCCTACTGCAGGATTGCATTTTACAGAACAGGTTTTAGGCAGCCTGAAAGAAAAAAACATCGATACAGCCTTTGTCACGCTGCATGTTGGCGCCGGCACCTTCAAGCCCGTGAAAAGCGAAACCATGCAGCAGCATGAAATGCATGCCGAATGGCTCGAAGTGGATATAGCTACACTGCAAACTTTAATTGCTCATTTGCAAAAAGGTATTGTAGCTGTAGGAACTACATCTGCCCGCACACTGGAAAGCTTGTATTGGATAGGTGCTAAAATGCATACCGGCAAACCTGTTGATCTGCACGGCATAGCAGTTACCCAGTGGGAGCCTTATGAACCGGATACTGCAATAACTACTGAACAGGCTTTACAAGCAATTATCAACTGGCTACAGGCCAACGGACAGAAAAAACTGGTTACCCGCACGCAAATAATAATAGCTCCTGGTTATGAGTTTAAGCTCATAAAGGGCTTGGTGACAAATTTCCATCAGCCGCAATCTACCCTGCTCTTATTAGTATCAGCGCTTATAGGCAGCAATTGGCGAAAGGTGTATGAATATGCTTTGCAGCACAGCTACCGTTTCCTCAGTTACGGCGATGGTTGTCTTTTATGGAAATAGCTTAACCCATATGTTAATTAATCATTAGTTCTGTTCATGCTGCGCCGTATTTAGTACTTTTGCGGTTTCTGAAAATCAATAGCATGAATATACCTGAGTTTATAGAAGCAGCCCTGAAGGAAGATGTAGGACCCGGCGATTACTCCACCCTTGCTTCCATTCCGGCTGATGCAGTAGGCAAGGCTGTACTGAAAGTAAAAGAGAACGGTGTGCTGGCAGGTGTAGCGTTAGCTGAAGAGATCTTTTATCATCTCGACCCTAAGGCCGAATTTACCTTGCATAAAGAAGACGGTGAAAAAGTAACCAGTGGCGAGATAGCTTTTGAAGTGCAGGCCAGAGTGCATACTATATTAAAGGCAGAACGCCTGATACTGAACTGTATGCAGCGTATGAGTGGTATTGCTACCCTCACCCGCACTTATGTAAATAAGATAAAAGGGTATCCTGCGAAAATTCTGGATACGCGTAAAACCACGCCACTTTTCCGCCAGTTTGAAAAGGAAGCGGTGCATATAGGTGGGGGTGTCAATTATCGTATGGGCTTGTATGACATGGTGATGCTGAAGGATAATCACATAGATTTTTGCGGTGGTATTGAGCAGGCCATTACCAAAACAAATGAATACCTGAAGGCCAACAACCTTGATCTGAAGATCACAATAGAAACCCGTTGCCTGGAAGATGTGGTGCGTGTACTGGCCACAGGCAATGTAAACCGTATCATGCTGGACAACTATACACCTGCAGAGCTGGAAGAAGCAGTGAAGCTGATAGATGGCAAATTTGAAACAGAAGCCTCCGGCGGCATTACGCTTGACAATATTGTAGATTACGCCAAAACAGGTGTAGATTATATTTCTGTTGGGGCTATTACAAACCGCGCCGTAAGCATGGACTTGAGTCTCAAAGCACAGATATTATGAGCAAAAAGCACCTGGTATTTATAGTAAATCCAAAGTCGGGCGTAGAAAGGGAAAAGGAGATACAGCAGGCGATAGACAAGCATCTCGACCATAATAGCTATTCCCACGAATTGCTGCATACCGAATATGCAAAGCATGGCATAGAGCTG
>JBQCEX010000463.1:0-2618 GCA_051959855.1 Flavipsychrobacter sp.
TACCCGGCATATCTTCATTGTCCAGGAAGTTTCTTATATATTCGCTCACATAAGTTTTGCTTTCCGTTTTGTTTCTTTCATTATAGAGTTTTTCTATGTTACTCAGCATATCTTTTTTCGCAAGCTCCAGTTCAGTTTCAGTGAAACCGTACTTCTGAGCACGTAAGATTTCTGCGGTAAGCGCATTTGTGGCATTTTCGGCTCCGTCATTGCCAAACATTGCGAACAATGTAAAGGCTTCATATCCATGTACCAGGCTGTTGAAATTACCTGCACCAAATATGAAGGGCGGATTACCACTTTGCGCCAGGTCGCTAAAGCGGGTGTTCAGCATAGATATAGCCAGTTCACGCTTCAAGTCATTGGCATAATCGTTTAGTGTAGTTGCATCCTTCTTCTTCGTAAAAGGATACATTATTTGCAAAAAGGAATTCGTCGCCTCTTTATCCGTTACTACCATAGCGTCAGGCTTTGTTCTTGGCTTCACATCTGCATAGTAGCGTTCTTTTTCCTTAGCCGGGTTCTTCAGGCCTTCAAAATGCTCCTTCAGCATTTTCATAGCGGTAGCCGTATCTATATCTCCTACTACCATTACTGCCTGCAGGTCCGGCCTATACCAGTCATGGTAAAAACGACGGATAGCATCATATTTAAAATGCTTCAGAATATCATCTTTACCTATAGGCAGGCGATCAGCATACTTTGAGCCTGAAACCAGACGGGGAAAATACTTATCGCGCATACGTAGTCCTGCACCTTTTCTTAGCCGGCTCTCCTCCAGCACTACACCGCGTTCGCCGTCTATATCGCTATCAGTAAGCAGCGCGTTATGAGCCCAATCCTCTATTATCTGGAAGCCTTTGTCCAGGTTCTCTTTTTTATCAGTAGGTATAGGTAGTATATATACCGTCTCGTCAAATGAAGTATATGCATTCAAATCGGCACCAAACTGCACGCCTATTGATTGCAGGTAACTTACCAGGTCATTTTTCTGGAAGTTTTTTGTACCATTAAAGTTCATATGCTCCATAAAGTGGGCCAGGCCTTGCTGGTTATCCTCCTCCAGTATAGAACCGGCTTTTACTACTATTCGTAGTTCTACTTTATGTTCAGGCTTTTCATTAGGCCTGATGTAGTAAGTAAGGCCGTTAGCAAATTTGCCTTTTATTACGTGCGGGTCCACAGGTAATTTAGCATTTAGGCCTTGCGCATAGCTGTAAGTATTAGCCGCAGCTAACACAAGCAGGCAGGCAATAAATTGCCTGTTCATCTTTTTTGTGATTGGATGCATATGGGAATAATTTCATGCAAAATAGCTTTTTAATATATCAACCGCAATCCCGCCATTAGAGGTATTTCATAAATTATTGTTATAGTAATACGCCATAATTACCCTGTAAACCAACGCCTAAACAATATATCATGCCTATACTACTAATAAACTTTTTTGTTTAATTGTTTTCAAGGTTATGAAACTATTATCTTCGCACTGAAAGTTAGAAACATGGCACTTATAAAATCTATATCTGGCATTAGAGGTACGATTGGAGGTAAACCCGGCGCCGGATTAACACCTTTGGATATTGTTAAGTTCACAACAGCTTATGCAGCCTGGATAGCACAGGATACAGATAACAAAACAATAGTTATTGGTCGTGATGGCCGCATTAGCGGCGAAATGGTGAGGAACCTGGTTTCTGCTACGCTGCAGAGCACAGGTTTTAATGTGGTTGACCTGGGATTAAGCACTACGCCGACAGTAGAAATGGCAGTAAAAATGGAAAATGCAGCTGGTGGTATCATCCTCACAGCGAGCCATAATCCTAAAGAATGGAATGCCTTAAAACTGCTGAATAAAGATGGTGAATTTTTAAGTGCGGAAGCAGGACAATGGATTTTGGATTATGCCGATAAAAGTGAACCTAAGTTTGCGGACATTAATAAAATAGGCAAGCTGGAATATAAGGACGACTATATTCAAAAACATATTGAGGCCATTATTGCGCATCCGTTAGTAGATGTAAAGGCAATAAAGAAAAAAGATTTTAAGGTAGTAGTTGACCCTGTTAACTCAACAGGAGCATTGGCAGTACCTGCGCTGCTAAAAGAACTAGGCGTATCTAATGTCATTGTAATAAACGAAGAGGTTACAGGTCGTTTCGCCCATAATCCCGAGCCGCTTCCTGAAAATCTCACAGAACTTTGCTCTATAGTTGCGAAACAAAATGCCACTATGGGTATCGCGGTAGATCCTGATGTTGATCGTCTTTGCTTCGTTTGCGAAGATGGTAGCCTGTTCGGTGAAGAATATACTTTAGTTGCTATAGCCGACTACATATTATCTCATAAAAAAGGCAATACAGTTTCCAATCTTTCATCTACCAGGGCTTTAAAAGATATTACTGAAAAGCATGGCGGGGAATATTTCCCAAGCGCTGTAGGCGAGGTGAACGTAGTGAAGAAAATGAAGGAGGTAAATGCTGTTATTGGTGGCGAAGGTAATGGCGGTGTTATAGTGCCGGAACTTCATTATGGCCGTGACGCACTAATAGGTATTGCCTTATTCCTTACTCACCTGGCTAAGTCTGGCAAAACAGTAAAGGCGCTTCGTCGTACTT
>JBQCEX010000464.1:0-2621 GCA_051959855.1 Flavipsychrobacter sp.
GAAACGATTTTTTTTCGGTTAGCCTTGTTCTGAAGGCTGCATAATAGGATAGTCATATGGAGGGATTGCCAAATATTATTAATACAAATATTGTAAAACAGGACTGGGATAGCTTCTGGCAGGAATTGAAAGATCCCGGAAATAGCGTTACCAAAAAAGTCCTGATAATAAGCTCTCCCTTTGCCTCAAACAGCGCAGAAGACATGCAATTGCAAAAAATGTTGCAGGCGTGCAAGCTGAGCACTGAAGATTACAATTTATTCCAAATACCTGACAATCAAAATTTTGCATGGCACAAGCTGAGGGAGCATTTTAAACCGAAGATGATATTATTATTAGGTATAAGCCCACAGGACTTGGGTATATCTGCATTATTTAAATTTAATGAAGCGTGTCTGTTTAATGATGTGCTATGGCTGGCAACCGTTTCTTTATCAGCTATGGAACAGCAGCCGGATCTGAAAGTGCAACTCTGGAATAGCGGGCTGAAGCCCATATTTGTGGAAAAAAAATACTCTTTCTAAGCCGCTGTGTCGTCTTCCATACAACAAATATTAAAAAAATACTGGGGATACAGTTCATTCCGCCCACTGCAGGAAGACATTATAAACAGCATACTAAGCAATAAAGACACATTAGCATTATTACCTACAGGCGGTGGCAAGTCGATATGCTACCAGGTACCGGCTATGATGAAGGATGGTTTTTGTCTGGTCATCTCTCCCCTTGTGTCACTGATGCAAGACCAGGTAACGCGACTGAAAAGTCATGGAATAACGGCGGCATATATACATGCAGGAATGCACTATAACGAGGTGAACCAAACCTTGCAAAACATGCTGCATGGGCCGGTAAAGCTGCTATATGTCTCACCCGAGCGATTGCAAACGGAGCTATTCAGAGAATATCTGCCGGAGTTTAACCTGAATCTGATAGCTGTAGATGAAGCGCATTGCATATCGCAATGGGGACATGATTTCAGGCCGGACTACTTGAAAATAGCATCATTAAAACAGGTATTTCCCGATGTGTCCATACTGGCGCTCACGGCCTCAGCAACAAAAGAAGTGCAGGAAGATATAGTGCTGCAATTGCAAATGAAACAGCCGAACATCTTTCATGCAAGCTTTGAACGCCCTAATATTTTCTACGATATAAAATATAGCGAGCATAAAAATGCAGATACCTATGACGCTGTGCAGGCTGTCGGTAGTGCAATAGTTTATTGCAGAAGCAGGCGCCAAACAGAACTGCTGGGCAGGCATCTATATGACAAAGGCGTAAGAACAGCCGCCTACCATGCCGGTATAGCCAAGGATAAGCGGCAGAGCATACAGGAAAGCTGGATGCGGGATGAGAACCCGATAATAGTTGCTACTACCGCTTTTGGGATGGGAATTGACAAAGCTAATGTAGATCTCGTAGTGCACTACGATGCGCCCGAACATCTGGAGGCTTACTACCAGGAAGCAGGGAGGGCCGGAAGAAGTGGAGACAACGCCCATGCCCTGGCACTATACAATAGCAAAGACATAAAAAAGCTGGAAGAAAGCACGGCATTACGCTTTCCACCTGAAAGCTACCTGCGTCAAGTTTACCAGGCAGTAGTTGAATACCTGCAAATACCAATAGGCACACAGCCTGATCAATATTTTGATTTCGATCTTGCAGATTTTTGTAAGAAATTCAAGCTGGAGGCCCTGCCCGCAACAAATGCTTTAAAGCTGCTGGAACAGGAAGGGCTCTGGACAATGACCGATGCTGTATATCATCCGGCAACCATACAATTTACAACAGACAGGCATGAACTGGATAATCTGCAAAGACTATATCCCGACCTCGGTTACGTAACGACGGGATTGTTACGCCTCTACGGCACTATATTCCAATTCCCTACCGCTATTCGACTAAGCGCCGTTGCCAGGCATTTACGGCTGGATAAAGATCTGCTGGAAAAGCTGCTGCTGCAACTGGATAAGATGGAAATATTAAAATATAACAGGCCTAAGGATGGTCCTCAATTATACTTCCATCACTTACGGGTGGACAGCAAGCATCTTCATTTAAACAGGGAACGCATACAAATCCTTAGAAAACGACATGAAGCACGAACGAATGCAATGATTGCCTTCCTTGAAAACACAAAGGTGTGCAGGGAAAAAATGTTGCTTCATTATTTTGGAGAAGAAAGGAAACAAGATTGCGGACATTGTGATGTATGCAGGAATAATAATGCAGTAAAATTGAGCAACAAGGAGCTGAAGGCGGAGATACTGGAAAAGTTAAAAAATGGGGACTTAAAACTCAATGAGCTAATAGCTGGTCAACCTACTGCAATAAAGTACCAAATAACTACGTTGGTAAGACTGATGATAGATGAGGAGGAGCTTAGCATGCTGGCAAATGGTGTTTTAAAATTTAATAATTAAAGACATAGGCTTATTTTTGAAATCATACATGAGCAATAGATTACGTTTTTCTATAGTTGGCTTTGGGAATATAGGCAGAAGACATGCTGAACACATTCTTAACAACCAAAATACGGAGTTGGTAGCAATATGTGATATAAAAAGCGAACTAAGCAGTAAGACACCTGAAGGCGTAACATTTTACACTGATAT
>JBQCEX010000465.1:0-4601 GCA_051959855.1 Flavipsychrobacter sp.
GATAGCCAGTATCAGCCACATCTTGTTAGCCGTATCTGCTGTTCTATACCTGTTAATATTCATTTTATGATTTACTGAATTCCCCGCAAAATTAGAATATCTCTCGTTTATTCAAAAACAATCTGTAATACCTTTTCTTAATGATTTCATAAAATGCACTGATAATGCTTTAACCTATTTGAAGGACCTGTAGTTCCTCAATCTTCTTATCCGTGGCAATACTAATTATGTAATCGCCTTTTACATTAACACTATATAAATTATAGACGCGATCTTCATAAGGCACAATATCCTCGCTTACATTCACAGTCGATGGTTCACCAAGCATCCCTTTACCTGCAGCTTTCAATACCGCCTCCTTTCTCGTCCAAAGCTTATATACAGTCATAATCGGCTCAGCACTATTGGTAATGATGTTCCACTCATCCTCGCTAAATACTTCGCTCACATCTGCTATATTAATTGGTTTCAAATTTTCTATATCCACTCCTATTCTACTCCCTGTTACACCTCCGCATACTGCAATATCACCCGCATGAGATATATTAAAGTCAACCTCATGATCTGTGTAAGGTCTGTTATGTTCATCATATTTTATATCATCCGGGGTATAGTTAGTTATCCCCAATTGTTGCATCACATTCCCTACCAGCAATTTCCCCTGCAGCCTCAATTGTCTGTCGCGTTCATCTTTATATGTTAACAAGCGCTCCCTTTGCTGCCTGGTTAAAAGCCCAAGTTGCTCCTCAAAGGTTTGCTCATCCCACAATTGATCAAATACCGTATAGCATAGTACTACCATTCAAAAATGCCTTTACGTAAAATTAATATGCGTATTATTGCCGCGATTATAGTACAACATAATTTTTTCGCTGTCATCAGCTAAGCCTTTAGAAATTTGCATATCTGTACTTTGCATATTTTTGGCAAGCTTTTATTGTATTAACGGAATATGACCTCAGCAAGTATCGTATTAGGTGCGCAAAGGCCGGATTTACTGCATGAAGAAACACTCGCTGATATTTTCAGGGCTACTGCTCAGAAATATCCTGAGAAAACTGCGCTCATCTTTGGCGACAGTTCTCTTACCTATACGGAGCTGGACCAATGGAGCGATGCTGTTGCCGCTGATCTTGCTGCTAAAGGCATAGTTCCGGGTAATGCGATAGGTCTTTGGCTGCCGCGCAGCCTTGAGCTGCATGTCGCGGTGCTCGGTATTGTGAAGGCTGGCGCTGCTTATGTTCCGCTGGACAGGGAAATGCCTGCCGAGCGCGTTGAGGTGGTTCTTACCGAGGTAAATGCCGCCGCCTGCATCAGTAATGATTCGCTCCATCTTAATTGTCCTATATATACAGTTGTTCATAAGCCGGGGATTGATGATACATTCGTTCAAACTCCTGGCGCACAGCCTGACAATTGGGCCTATGTGCTTTATACCTCAGGCAGCACAGGTAAGCCCAAAGGCATACCTATAGCACATAGGCAAATATGCCACCTTGTACGTTCAGAGCAACAGGTACTGGGCATATTGCCCGAGGATAAAGTGTACCAGGGTTTCTCTGTTTCTTTCGACATGTGGTGCGAGGAAACCTGGATCAGCTACATGGCAGGGGCTACGCTTTGGGTAGCAGATGCCACCACGGCTAAGTCCATAGACGAGCTGGATGATGTTTTACGTAGTAACAACATAACCATATTTCATGCGGTGCCAAGCCTGCTGGCGGTGATCGATGATGATATTCCATCCTTGCGTATAGTCAATGCAGGTGGTGAGGCTTGCACTACGCAGGTACTTTCGCGTTGGGCTATTCCGGCGCGCCGCTTCTTCAATAGCTACGGCCCTACTGAAACAACGGTAACGGCGACATTAGCTGAATTAAAAGCCGGTGACCCCATCACTATAGGTCAGCCATTGCCTAATTATAACCTCGCTGTTATTGATGAGCAGATGAACCTGTTGCCTTTCGGCGAGCGCGGCGAACTGATAGTTACAGGCCCCGGTGTCTGCAAAGGATATATTAACAGACCCGAGCTTACTGTTCAAAAATTTCTTCCTAAGCCGGAGAGCTTACAAGAGCTTCCCGGTGATACCATTTATAAAACGGGCGACGCTGCCATCATCAACCCTGATGGCTCCATTGATTTCCAGGGCCGCCTGGATGATCAGATAAAGCTGCGTGGCTACCGCAACGAATTAGGCGAAATTGAGAATCGTCTGGCTGAATTGATAGATATTACAGCTGCGGTTGTAGCGGTAAAGAAAGATAATAATGGGCAGGATCACCTGGTGGGCTATGTGGTGTCTGACGACCCGGTAAACATGAACCAGGCAAACATTCGTGCAGAGCTATCGAAGACATTGCCTGCATACATGATACCTACCGTCATTATGCAGATGAATGAGCTGCCACGCCTCCCAAGTGGCAAGGTTGACCGCAAAGCGCTGCCTATACCGGTATCGCTTATCGAAAGCGCCCCGCTATTTGTTGATGAGGTTATTGATCTGGAAGCACCGCTGGGTGACAGGGTCATTGCGGTGCTACGCAAATTTTTTCCGAATCGCAGCATTGAATTGGCAAACGACTTCTTTACCGATCTTGGCGGTCATTCATTGCTTGCTGCTGCTTTCGTATCGCGCTTGCGTAAAGAAGGCAATGTCCCTCAGGCATCGCTAAAAGATATTTATCTCAATCGCCCCTTAGGTGCTTTGGTTGATGCCTGGGCTGCCGGAGAACAAGCTGCACCTGAGCAGCAAAAGCCAAAGCGCAAATTCAATGAAGCTCCGCGTAGCCGCTACATCGCCTGCTGGATAGCGCAAACTTTTGCTTTGTTGCTTATCTATTCACTGTTCGCTATACAGATATTTTTCCCCTACCTCGGTTATTATTATATACACGAGGCTACAGACAATATTACTTATGCCATCATCACGGCGCTTGCTTTCTTCTGTTTCATTCCGCTCTTGCTGTTTAGTCTCACTATCCTGCTGAAATGGGTAGTAATCGGCAAAATGAAGGAGGGTGATTACCCTCTATGGGGCACTTATTATTTCAGGTGGTGGTTTGTGCGTACCATGCTGCGCCTATTACCTGCGCAATTTTTAAATGGCACTCCGCTATACCCTCGTTATCTTCGTTTGCTGGGCGCGAAGGTGGCACCTGATGCTCAATTAAGTTCTTTTACTATTGGCGCTGAAGACCTGGTAACTATCGGCTCCGATGCAAGTATTAGCTCCCGTGTAGCATTGAATAATGCGTATGTGGAAGACGGCATGCTGAAGCTGCGTAAAATTCATATTGGCGACCACGCATATATTGGCACTAACTGCATGATAGCAGGAGATACAATAATGGAAGACTGGAGTGAGCTTCGCGACCTTAGTTACCTGCAGGCAGGCAAGACCATCAAACCTGGCGAAGCATGGCAAGGCAGCCCTGCGCGACTGGAAACAAAGAAAGACATTTCAGAGTTGCCGCAGCCTTTACCTGTTTCTAAGCTCAAGCGTCGGGTATATAGCGGCATCTTCTCTTTTTCCTTGCTCATATTCCCATTCGTGGTGTTGTTGCCTTTATTACCTATCATTATTATCATCAACAATCTCGACAACTCTACGCCCGACTACGACTTCACCTATCTGATAGTCGTTCCCTCCCTTGCACTCTGTTACATACTCATATATGCTTTTGCCACTATTATACTTACACGACTGCTGCAATGGAATATAAAACCGGGCAAGTATCCTGTCTATAGCTGGCTATATATTCGCAAGTGGTTTGCAGATCAGCTTATGTCTCTATCGCTCATTGTATTGCATCCAATCTATGCAACTGTTTATATACCATTCTTTTTCCGGGCATTGGGTGCAAAGGTGGGTAAGAATACAGAGCTCTCTACCGCCAGCAGTGTCACGCATCCGTTATTAGAGGTCGGTAAAGGCTCCTTTGTTGCTGACGCAGTTGTACTGGGTGAAGCGGATGTTCGCGCCCAGCAGTTAACACTTGCCAAAACGACCATTGGTAATAACACATTTGTGGGCAACAGTGCCCTTATCCCGCAAGGCTATAATCTGCCAAGTCGCATGCTCATAGGTGTTTTATCTATTCCTCCCGCACCTGAAAAACTGCGCACAGCAAGCGAAAAAACGTGGTTTGGCTCCCCCGCTATACCATTGCCTCGCAGGCAGGAGAGTCGCACTTTCCCGGCTGAGCTTACTCTCCGCCCTACCCCGCAACGTGTTTTGGGTCGCAGCTTTGTTGAGTTTATTCGCATCTTGATTCCCGAAACCTGTATCCTTATATTCAGTATATTTTTCATTGCTTATGGCCACGATCTGGTAACTAAATTCCCTCTTTGGAAGATCATTGTACAATTCCCATTTTATTATCTGGGTATTATTGGGTTACCCGCATTTTTCGTCGCGGTTGCGCTCAAGTGGCTTACTGTCGGTAAGTATAAGTCTGAACAAAAACCTATGTGGACATCTAAAGTATGGCGTAGTGAAGCTATTACCTCTACTTACGAAGCTTTAGCTGTCCCATTCCTGCTCGATTTCCTGCGGGGCACACCCTGGTTGCCGATAGCATTGCGATTATTAGGGGTAA
>JBQCEX010000466.1:0-7084 GCA_051959855.1 Flavipsychrobacter sp.
ATCCTCAGCCCTACAGTGGCGTCACAGATAGAACTGCTGCATGGTTGCGTCGCGAGGCAGAAGATAAGTTTCTTGCCTTCTCCGTCAATTGCACCCACCTCGGCTGCCCCGTCCGTTGGGAGGAGAAGGCAGAAATGTTCATGTGCCCTTGCCACGGCGGCGTTTATTACGCTGACGGTACAGTAGCTGCCGGCCCGCCGCCACGCCAGCTGCAGCAGTATGCAGTACGCATCAATGGCAATGACGTCGAAATAAAAACTTCTCCTGTTCCCCTTACCGGCCTTACTTCATAATCACCCATGAAAAAGACATTAAAGAAAATATGGCAATGGATCGATGACCGCGGCGGCATTACAGAAGCCCTCAACCCTTTGTTAAAGCACCCCGTACCACCCAAAAGCAAGTGGAGCTATGTATTTGGTAGCGCCACGCTGTTTTGCTTCATACTGCAGGTAGTCACAGGCGTTGGCCTGGCGCTTTTATACCAGCCTTCTTCAGCTACTGCTTTCTTTTCCCTGCAATATATAATGCAGGGCGCACCCCTGGGTAAGATACTCAGGGGCATCCACTATTTCGGCGCCTCAGGCATGATTATCATGATGGGCATTCATCTCATCCGTGTATACATTAATGCCGCATACAAATTTCCCCGCGAGATGAATTGGATCACAGGCATCGTACTCCTGCTGCTGGTCGTAGCTATGGGTTTCACAGGCCAGGTGCTTCGCTGGGATGACGATGGTGTCTGGTCTGCTATTGTAGCGGCTGAGCAATTAGGTCGTTTTCCCTTACTGGGCAAGCCCCTCGCTCATTTACTCATCGGCGGCCCTACTATCAATGGCAATAGCCTCAGCCGTTTCTTTTCCTATCATGTCTTTGTGTTTCCTGCTTTTCTATTTGTCTTCATAGCCTTTCATGTGTACCTCGTCGTGCGCAATGGCATATCGGAGCCACCTGAGAAAGGTCGTAAGGTTGATCCCAAAACCTACCGCCAGTGGTACAAGCAGCTATTGGTGCGCGAGGGGCAGCCCTTCTTCCCATACTCCGCCTGGCGCGATGTCGTTTTCTCTGTTCTTACCATTATAGTCATTGTAGCCCTGGCAACCTTTATTGGTGCACCGCCCATCAAAAAACCGCCCGATCCCTCTGTCGTACATACCTCTCCGCGGCCCGATTGGTACCTGCTCTGGATCTTCGCACTGTTCGCTATGATGCCGGCAAAGATCGAGTCTTTCGCCATTGTCATCTTGCCGCCCATGGTGCTCTTTCTACTGTTCGCCTTGCCTTTCTTTTCTAACAAGGGTGAGCGTAGTCCCATCAGTCGCCCCTGGGCTATTGTAGGAGTCGTCTGTGTGGTCACCTTCGTATCAGCATTGTTAGAGGTCGGCATGCGTGCTCCCTGGTCTGCCAATTTCGATGCAAAGCCTTTGCCCATATCTATGGTGCAGTCCACCGATTCCCTGGTGCAGCAGGGTAGGGTGCTCTTTCACGATAAGGCCTGTGAGTATTGCCACAAGATCGGCGATTATGGCGGCCTGCGCGGACCCGATCTTACCTACATTGCTCGACGCTTAAGTGAGCAGGAAATGGAGATCCGTATTGTTAATGGTGGTCACAACATGCCTGCTTATGGCCGCTCTATCTCAGGCAGCGATCTCAAAAAGATCATTGCTTTTCTTAAAACGAGGAAATAATTAAAACACCTTTATCAACGTAATCAGCACCACTGCTATCACCAGCCAGAAGACGATCATAGGGCTTATCTTATGCATCGTCAGCCATAGCGTCAGGCTGCTGTCAGTCGATTGGCTTTTAAAGCCCCCATGTGTGCCTCTGTCTTCCATCACCGGTTCCCACAGGTTGTTTTGCCGCTCAGGACTTCTTGGTTCGTCCGTCTGTTGCCCTTTTATGCCGTTCTTTGCCAGCACTATATCAGCATACCAGCTGGCTATTTTATTGCCTATTATTGCCTTATAGGTAGGGAAGCCTATCAGCAATTCCCGCATGTTGTGTTGTGCTGCATATACTATGCCTCTTGCCGCTACTTCCGGTGTATATATTTTGCCCATGGGCCTCGGCTTGTTCGGCAGTTTGCTCAGCACCCAGCCAAACTGTGTTGTGTCCATCGCAGGCAGCTGCACCATGCACACCTTCACCTCACTTTTTTCATGCATCAGCTCGCAGCGCAGCGAATCATAAAAACCCTGTATCGCATGTTTCGCTCCGCAATAGGCACTCTGCAGCGGTATGCCCCTGTAGGCCAGTGCAGAGCCCACCAGTACAATGCTTCCTTTATTCCGCAGGCTCATGCGCTTCAGCGCAGCCATCGTGCCATACACTTGTCCTAAGTAAGTTACTTCCGTCACTCTCTTAAACTCTTCAGGCCTTATATCCTTCACCATGGCAAATACGCTGTTCATCGCATTGTTCACCCACACATCTATAGGCCCCAGTGTTGCTTCAGTTTGCATGGCAGCTGCTTCTACTTGTGCCGGGTCAGCTACATCCGTGGGTATGATCAGTGCCCTTCCGCCCAGCTCTTCTACTTCCCGCTTAGTGCCTTCCAGTTGTTCTATTCCTCTTGCCAGTAGTGCAATTTTTGCTCCCTGTTTGGCAAATTCATGGGCTGTAGCCCTGCCCACGCCACCGCTCGCGCCGGTTATCACTACTACCTTGTCTTTAAAATGATGGTTCATTTCATCCTAACATGTTACAGCCATGTTCCAAAAAAGTAGTGCCGACGGATATTAACATCAATAAAGCCACGCTTAACGTGGCTTTATTGATGTACGATCAGGATATCATCCCTTGCTTGCTATTTATTCCCTTCCCGCTCAAATACCGACAGGAAAAAGCCCGGCTTGTCCTTTGTTTCATACGCTTCAGGGTACCCGCTGCCGGCCAGGTTGTAGCAAATGGTCAGTTGGTGGCCGTCATATTTATAGATGGCGGTAAAGTGCTTGCCTGCATTTACCCCGTCTTTGCCATATATGTCCATCTTGTCGCCGTCTTTATATTCTATCGTGCCCTTGTCGGTCGATTCCGCAATCACCGTATAGTTCCCGTCATCTATTATCATCTTTTGGTTCAGTGCGGCGGCGGGTAGCGGCATACCGCCTATTTCCTGTTTCACCGGCACCCATGTGCCATTTAGTTGGTTCGCTTTCATGGTTGTTTTTTTTGCAGTACTGCAGCCGAAGCTGAGAAAAATCAGTGAAATAATGGTTATTAATCGCATAGATTATCTTTCTTGTCAGGGGCAAAAATATACTACGCCAAAAGAGGAAAATTGTAAAAATGTTACCTCATTCTACGGGCATGAAATGGGGCATTATCTTTAGTGATGGTCGCTTCTCTATGCTCTTTATATAGTCATTAGGTTTTATGCCGGTGAACTTTTTAAAGTTGTTATTGAAGTGCGCCTGGTCAAAGAAGTCCAGCTCGTAGGCTATGCTGGTTAGCTTTTCTACCTTGCAGCTGCTGATCGTTTGCAGTATGGCCTGAAACCGGTTGAGCGACGACAGCACTTTAGGTGATACGCCCATATACTCCTGGAACAGGAAGTTCAGGTGCTTCCTCGATATGTTGTATTGCTTGCACACGGTGCTGATGGCTACATTCCCTTTGCATATCATTGTGATCGATGCAACCAGCTTTGCATCAGGACTAATATTCATGGCAAACTTCCGCCGCAGGAAGGCTTCTGTTACCTGGAATTTTTCATGCACTGTTTTTGCTTCCGATAGTCTTTCCCATACCTCATCGGCTTCATGCCTGAATACGCAGTCCAGCTCTACATAGTTATTGGTGAAATGTTTTAAGGGCTGATTCAGGAAGATGCGCGCACCAAAGGTCTTGAACTGTATCACCACCATTTTGCTTTCACCGTAGTTCTCTATATAGCTGGGTTGTGTTTGCAGCCCGGCTACCCAATACTTTTTATGATCGGTAAAGCGCTGGAATTGGGCATCATCAAACAACTTAAAGCTGTCATTAAGATTAAAGGCCAGGGACATAGCAGCCTTGGGAAAGCCTGTGCCTTTATTATTCCCCTCCACATACACAATGCAGTCTATATAATCATCCAGCGGAGCAGTGGGGATATGTTTATGAAATACCATTGTTTTATAATGGATGTGAATGCAAAGTATTAAAAATTTTTAAGTATATAATGTTTCCCTTTTAGTTGCGGAATCAGAAAATTAGTAAGCCTTTTCATCATCTCGCTACTGAGCGATACCGTCCATAATGGAAGGTGAGGGTAGTGATTACGGAGTTGCTGTAGCTGCCGTAGAACTCTGTTATACGTGCAATGCCCAGGTTATATACATACGCAGCATCAAGCGTGAACAGTTTGGAGCGGAGGCTAAAGCCTGCCGTGCCCGACGATTCATCCATACCGCAGCGCAGCGCCAGGTGCTGTTTCCATATATTTTGTTCAATGCCTACATTGGGCGATACATCTGTGGAGGTCTTATCCGCTATTTTATTATAGCGATACCTGAAGTTGCCACCCACATCTACTAATGCCCCTTTCCAGATGCCGTAAGATATGCCCAGGCGATACTCATGCGACAGGTTTATGCCCCGCCACGCATACAGATTGTCTTTTTTTATTTCCATGTCCTGGTTAAACAGGCCACGGAAGCCTATTAATATCCTGTCGTTAGGTTGCCAGCTGATGCCGAAACCACCGGATGGCAGCCAGTTGGTACGGTACTGCACCTCGGCAAGCGAATTGTCCGGGCTGGCATCGAATTGGGAACGCTCGTAGGATAGCAATACGCCTACCGACCAATGTTTGTCCAGTGGCAGGGCGGCCTTTACAAATATGGCCTGGTTATTACCATTGCCATGCACCGCCACAGGGCCGCTTCCCAGTCCGGCAGATTTAACGGAGGCGCTTATGTTGTTTGCGTTTTGCGACAGGGCTATCACATATATGGCCAGCTTGTGCCATAGTGCTGGCGTGGTATAGCCAACTGCCGTAAAGCTGAAGGCATTGCTGTTGGTGTAAGAGGTAATGCCCGCATCCAGCAGCGCAGTGGACGAATCCTTCCACACCAGCGAATAGTTGCCCCAGGTAGCGCCGTCGCCGCCCATACCTATTGATCGGACGCCTTTCTTTATTTGCCCCGATGCAAACTCCCGCAAAAGAATTTCAGGGCTTTGTGCATCACATGGGCGCTTAGCAACCAATACCAGTATGCAGATCACAATGCCGGAAAGTATGTTGAAATGCTTAGTTAGGTGCATAAAGAAAGGTAGTGATTAAATTCCAACAATAAAATTGCCTTCTATTGTTGCAGTGTGCTTGCCCAAATGAAGAATGCGACAATAGGAACGAAAATGATAATGCAAATGATCAGCGGCTTCCAAATCGGCTTTGGACGATATTCTGTATCCTTGCCTATATATTTATTCCAAAAAATCTGCATCATCAATACTGAGCCAAGTCCATTTATAATAAAGCCAAGACCCGTATTATTGCTGCGAGGAATATATAACAAAGCAATATTAATAAGTATATAATATCCTATGCTCGAGGCAATAAGAATGCGTTTTATTTTTTTGTCTCTTATATTTATGGCAAGCAATGCGGCGCCTGCTATAAGAGAGAAGAAAATAGAGAACGCATAGATTGCACGGCTGGAATATAATAGGGGTGCGTTCTGGTCTTCTGTAATACTTCCGAGACGCCCGCTAAATGATCCCTGGGCTTCCTGTAAGGCTAGTTCCTGTTGTCTTGCTGCTACACGATTATCAATCGCCGAAATTTCTTCTACCTCAAAATGCTTACCGCGTTTTTGTAACTCTGCTATGGCTGCATGCACTGCTTCCGGTGTATATTTTTCTGCATTATCAATGTATAGCATCAAATCATCATCCGATTTCAGCGCCATGCGTTGCTCAAAGTTGTTTTCCATATAATGTCATAAAGGATGTGCTCACAAAATATTAAAAAGTCTGAAGTATGGTAAACTATCTTTTTAGCGTGTTAGGTTGAAAGGTTTTGTGGCAAAATTGACAATTGCTTTCCTCAAAATATTTTAGCTTTATTCAAAATACCCCTATGAAATACCTTACACCCTCATTTTTCTGCTTTTTTATCTGCATTTCATTTTTGCTGCATCACACCGCAGTGTTTGCGCAGGCTAATAATAAAGCCCCTTATGTGGAGACTATAAATAAGGCAGAGCAACAAGGCATAACTATCGACCACCTGGACAGTCTTTATATGAGCGCCGTGCATGTAGATAGCAACAAAGCCGTTTTTAAAAGCGAGGCAGCGGCTGATAGCTTAGCGCATTGTTATAACCGTTTCATTGCTGATTTTGGTAAGTATCTCAACCAGCACAATTTTAAATGGGCAGAACCTACTCGCTGCTGGAACCGCATTTATTTTCATGCTGACGGCTCTGTAGATTACTACCTGTTCTCATTTAAGACCAACGTAAGCGAAGCTCGCACTACCGAATATAAAAAGCTGTTCCGCGACTATGCGCTTACACATAAGATAGGTATAGCTGCGCCCTGCAATTTTGCCCAATGCAGCCCGGTTTTGTTTACGGATAAGTAAGTATTTATTATCTCATAGCTGAAAACAATAGGTAACAGGCGTTACAAACGCCAAACCCTGGAATCCTCGTTACAAACGAGGACTAGATAGAGTGATCGGGTGTTATTGCCAAGTATTAGAATGGCACCAAAAATAAAAGCCGCTATTCCATATAAATTGACCAGCCATTTTGCTCTTTTACTTTTAATGTTCATCGACAATAAAATGGCACCGGGAATAATTGAAAAAACTATCGAGAACAAGTAAATAGCAAGAGGGGAGTAAAACCGTGGAGCAGTAGAATCATCTGTTTCATTTTTATTATTCCATGGATTAATAAAATGAAAGGCGATATTAAAGCTTTCAGTTTCTTGTGGATTATTATCCGTCTTTTTTTCGGGGACAGAGATATCGTTACGCTCAAAATTGTTTTCCATATAATATCATAAAGGATGTGCTCACAAAATATTAAAAAGTTTGAAGTATGGTGGACTACCTTTTGTGTGTGCTGAAAGAAAAAAAACT
>JBQCEX010000467.1:0-2626 GCA_051959855.1 Flavipsychrobacter sp.
ATGATCTGCGGTATCTTAATTTCCGGGAATTGTTCCTTAGGCAGATTGAGGTAAGCCATCAGACCTGCCAGCGTGATGATAATGGTAATTATATATATGGCTGTGCGATTATCTATCGACCAGCTCGACGGTTTAAACTCTTTAAATACGTCTTTCATGAGTGTGTTATATTATTAGTATGCATCGCATACGTTAAATGTTTTTGTTGTCTTCAACGGGTAGGTTTACATAATAGTGATAGGTGCGCCGTCGTCCAGGTCTTCGAAGCCTTCGGTTACCACTTTGTCGCCGGCTTTTAAGCCGCCCAGCACTTCCACCAGGCCGTTAGAATTTTGTCCTACCTGTATAGGTACAGCTTTCGCCTTGTTGCCCTCCACCACATACACCATATTGCCATTGGCAGTTTTCTGTATCACCGCTACAGGTATCACTATTGTATTAGTATGCTCGTAGTTAGCTATCTTCATGATGCAAGACATGTTAGGATGCAGCTTAGGGTTATTGCCCAGGCGCACCTGTACCGTAAATGCACGTGATATAGGATCTACAGCTTTAGATACATATGTGAGTGAAGTCTGTATAGAGTCATTCATATCAGGTAAAACAAGATCAACTCTATCACCCTGATGTACTTTACCAAGATAATTTTCACCAAGGTTAGCTTCAGCTTTCAGCTTATCATAGCTTACTACACGTATACCGTTTTGGCCACCAGGCGATGTTGCATCACCTTCTTTGACATTTATAAGGTCAACAGTACCGCTTATAGGCGATTTAATAGTGTACATGTCCCGCTGAGCAATTAATGCTGCCTTTTGTTTTTGTAAAGCCTCGTACTGGGCTTTAGCACCTAACAACTGAACTTCTGTACCTATATTTTGCGCCCAAAGCTTTTTTTGCTTTTCATACAAGCTTTTCTGAAGTATAAGTGTAGGCTCAAGAGCTTTAATATTTTGTTCTGCTACAGCAGCATCCAGGGTTGCAAGCGTTTGTCCCTTGCTTACCTTCTGGCCTACACGTACTAATATATTTTTGATAATGCCCGGTGCCTGGGGCGTAGCTGTTACGTTTTCATCCCCTGATATGGATGACTGTACATTGATATAAGACCTGAAATCAGTTGGCTCAACTGTTGTTATAGATACGGGGGTAGCTTTCCTACTTGTATCAGCAGTTTTAGATTCCAGTGCTTTTATTTTTTCATCCAGTGCTGAACGTTCTTTTTTTAGTTTGGCTAGCTCCGCTTCTGTTTTGTCGGCTTTTTTGCCTCCCCCGCAGGATGCAAGAACTGCTGTAGCTATAAGTAGATAAATAGTGCGTTTCATTCTTTGATTATTTATATAGTGTGTTACGGTGATGGTTAAATTATTTTAATAGCCCCAGAGCTTTTTTCAAATCAGCTTCTGCATTAATGAGATCAAGCAAAGAGTTGAAGTAGTTAGTCTGCGCACGCAGCTGATCGGTTTGTGCCTGTGTCACTTCCATATTGCTGCCTACACCGGCTTTATATTTCTTTTGGGACAGATCCAGCACATCATTTGCAAGCTCCAGGTTGCGACGTTGGCTTTGCACCTGCAGAATGGCATTTTTCAATGTGGTACGTGACTGGGCTGCCTGGAAGTCTATGCTTTGTTTGGCAAACTCAATATTATTCTTTGACTTTTCGACATTAAGTTTTGCTTCACGCAGCTGATTGATACGCAACATTCCGTTAAAGATGGGTACATTTAGCTGCAAGCCTACGAGCGTACTAAAGATGTATGGTTTGTGAAACAGGTCTGTGAAATTATCCGTAGCATAATTGTAACCTGTACTGGCAAATGCATTTAATGACGGTAGTGCCGCCAGCTTATAGCGCTGTACATTATACTCATTAACCTTTAATGCAGCCTCAGAGAGTCTGAATTCAGGAACGCGATTGTAATCAGATTCTTCTTCAAGCAATGATAATGTTTCCTGTTTGCGAACAGTTACATCAGTATCTGTTAACACTATTGGCGTATTAATGTCCATACCCATTTGGTATTTCAATAACTGCTCAGAAACTGTGAGAAGGTTGCTTATTCTAATGCTGTCCGATGACAAGTTGTTTACCTGTACGCTTGTACGTTCTACATCTATTTTTTCAGCAAAGCCTGCCTGCTGGGTTACCCGTATATCATGCTCTATATTTCGCGCAGCTGACAATGATGTCTTAACAATATCATATTGACGATAAGCGATTACAAGTGAATTGTAAGCCTTCAATACATTATAGCGGATAGTTTCATTGGTAACAGCATTGTTTTGCCTTGCTAACTCCAATACTGATTTTCGTGCTTTTAAAGCAACCAGCACACTGCCATCAAAAATAGTTTGAGAGCCTGTTAGTGTTGCAGATGCCGAATACTTAGGGGTAAAAGACAATGCAATAGTGCTATCCTTATTTATGGCGCCGCCGCCGCCACCGCCAAAAGAGCTGAATGCATTAGCGGGCACAAGCAGCACAGGTGGGTTCACATAATCATCAAACTCGGCCTTGCCATTGATATGCGGATAAGCGGCAGCCAATGTTTCCTTTATTTGTGCTTCCTGTACCATCACATCAATATGCGAATTCCTGGCAGTATAGTTATGCTTTAGCGCA
>JBQCEX010000468.1:0-5179 GCA_051959855.1 Flavipsychrobacter sp.
GTCAAGGCTATCCACATCAAAGGAAACATAGATATCATCGCAATTGCTCAAGTGCATTAAGGTTTGGCGCACTACGTTTTCAACACCTTTCTTGCGCACTTCCTGCACCGGTATCACCTTTATGTTGTGCTTCTTTAGCAGGTATTCTTCTTCCTTCTCATAGTCGCGCAGCGCAATGAACACGATATCTTCAGGATGTATCTTCGGCTGGATTTTACCTAATGATTTGATCTTGTTCCAGTATTCCACCGTCTGCGGATCAAGGTTATGGACCTGGTTTTCCAGGTTATCCTCACCCAGGGCAGCAGCAAGTGGCATACCATGCATATTGCCTGATGGGGTGGTATATGGCGTATGCAGATCGGCATGGGCATCTACCCATATCACACCCAGCCTGTTCTTCGGTTTTGCCATTCGTATGCCGGCTATAGTGCCCCCAGCAGTGCTATGGTCGCCAGCCAGCACCATAGGGAAAAGGCCTGATTTGATAGTTTCAGATACGCTTTTAGCTACTCGCTCATACATGTGGTAAATACCATGTATGCGCTTTGCATAGGGTGAAGCAACAGGTTCGTATAATAGTCGGTTCTCATCCTGCACAATCTCTGATGGGAAATTCACAAAGAAACTACTCATGAAATCCAATGCGGCTATTTTAATAGCATCTATTCCCAAACTAGCACCACGGGTTCCTGCGCCTATTTCTGATCTTACTTCAATGATCTTTATATTACGCATATAAGCCAAAGGTATTAAAAGGCCTTTGCATGCCCAAAAACCGTGTATTATCGAAACCTTAAAACGGATAGCCTATAGCTATATTCAGCACCAGGTTATTAGCGCGCCAGGTGGGATCGCCGAAGTTTATCTGGTTAAATACCCATCCGCTATTTTCAAAAACGTATGGCTTCTTTACAGGGAATGCCAAATCAAACCTCAGCGTAATAAAGCTGGCGATATCAAAACGGGCACCTGCGCCTACGTCCGTAGCTATATCTTGCCCCAGGGCACTAAATTTGAACTCACCGCCCGGAAAACCTGGGTCTTTCCTTGCAAGCCAAATATTTCCGGCATCTGCAAATAGTGCACCGTTCAGCTTAATAAACCCAGCAAATAGCTGAACAATATCAAAGCGCAGCTCGGAGTTAAATTCCATTTTTATGTCACCGGTTCGATCTATATATTCTGTTGTATTAAGGATGCTACTGTCATTAGAGCTGCCCGGCCCCAGTGACCGTATGCGCCAGCCTCTCAGGCTATAGGGCCCACCAGCATAATACTGCTTGATATAAGGTAGGGTTGTAGACTGTCCATATGGTAAACCTATCCCTGCATTGAAGCGCAAAACAAACACAGCATGCTGCATAGAAAAGTAATGCTTTGCATCGAGATCAAACTTGGTATACTGTGCATATTTTATACTGAACAGATCGTTTAATGAGGTACCAACACCATTGATAGCACTTAGCAAAGCGCCGGCTTCTTCCACACCTGCGCTCACATAGGAATAGTTGCGCCCATGCTTCTTATCTTGGTCGCTAAAGGTAAAAGTGAGATTTTCACCCTCTATAAAATTCTCCTTATAGCTATTCCTTAAAAACTCATTTTGATCCAGTCTTGCTTTGAATGAATCAGATGCCGATGGTAGCCGAATGATATTGATAAATGCAGGTGAGAAATCCCAGGTCTTTGTGGGAGTTTCATGCCAGTTATATTTAAAGTTCAGGTTGTCTGTTATAAGAGTAAAATAGTCAACCCTATCAATAAGGTTAGTGCCTATACTGACAATGGTGTGCGGCAAATTAACACTTGAAAACCGGCTGGCGGCTATGGGTGCAATAAACTTTGGAAAGTCCAGGCTTGCATTAAGGCCATAGTACTTCGTCTGTATAAATAGATTTTTAAAGTAATGATTGCCCGTATCTGGTGGCAGCTCTATTCCACCATTGGCTGTTACGGTGAGCAGATTCGCCCCCTTTGCAACGTTTATATCCCTGAATGTTTCAGTTAAGGAAGTACCAAATAAATAGTTAGTACCATTAGAAACTTCATAATTGGTAGCCAGCGTATGTTTCTGGTTTTTATTCGCTTCTATACGGCATGTAAGAAAATTTTGACCGTTAGCAGTATCTTCTCTGAATGTCACCCTGAGAAACTGAAAGATGCCCAGTTCATTAAGCTTCGTTATGGTATTATCATAGTCCGTTTGTGAATAGTATTTGCCCGGCGTTATAAAAATATGCTTTTGCAAAACCTTACTATGCACATAGTAGTCGTGATACCTGAAAGTAATGCCACCTGATTGTTTTTGCACCATAGTGGTGTCCCGCAGATCCTTTCTGCTCGCATAATCAGGATACATTTCTACCTTGCTTATAACATAGCGCTTGTAGGCGTCAGGTTCGTCCTCTTTGCTTATGATTACTTTTATATCTGTTGTCGGTCTGCGCTGTTTCCTTTGCAAGGCTATAAAGTTTATAGCGCTCTCAAAGGGATTATCAGCGCCACGCAGTAAGGCTTTATTAGCAGTATCTAACTGAAACAAAACGTTCTCCTGAGAAAATTTGAAGTAACCTTTATCTCGTAATACAGAAGCAATACGGCTACGTTCACTTTCAAACAAGCTGAAAGAAAAATCCTGGCCCTTTTGAAGGTAAGTCTGGTCCTTAGTATCAGCTATAAATTCTCTTATAGCACTGTCGGATACCCCACTGACAAAATCTACATTATTGATAACGTAAGAAAAGCCCGTCTTAATATTGTAAGTCACATAGGCTTTCTTCTTTTTCAGTATGACTGTATCTTTTACCTGCGCATAAAAATAGCCCTGATTATACAGGTAGTTCTTTATATTCTGAGCACTTCTTCGCATTAGACTAGTATCAAACAGTACAGGGCGCTCAACTGTGTGGGATTTTAGCTGAAAGTTTACAGTATCTCGTTCATATTTTCTGGGATTTAAATTGTACAGCCAAAGTTTTATGGGAAATATTCCCAGGAAATAATTGTTCGGTTTTTGTTCTATTACTTTCTGAATATTGTCCTTTAATTCTCCCTTTCTGGTTATATTTTGCTCGTAGCTAAGCTTAATAGAATTCTTACGTAAGAGATATTGATCTTCTTTTAAATGCTTGGTTGTATTGCAGCCGGTAGCCAGCCAAAGTAATAATAGCAGCAATACTCCAAGCTTAGCTCTTATTTTATCATTTACTCTATTGCTCATGTATTGCTTAAGACAATTGTATAGCTTTGTACCTGATGTTATCTAAAGCACAAAATAAATATATTCGTTCGTTAACTCAGCACAAATTCAGGCGGGAATTTAAGGCATTTATTGCAGAGGGAGATAAAATAGCCAGAGAATGGCTGCAGTCAGATAAAACAATTCAGCATATTGTTGCGCTTAATGACTGGGCTGTACAAAATGAGTCGCTCATAGCTTTACATCCGGAAGCCGAATTACATATAGTAAAAGAATCGGAATTATCTGCATTGTCTACATTGCAAACACCTAACCAGGCACTATTGGTTGTTCATATGCCTGACAGCCCTTTAGTGCTTCCTGTAGATGAATGGTGCATCGTTTTAGATGATATCCAAGATCCGGGTAATATGGGAACGATAATACGTATAGCAGACTGGTTTGGCATTGCTCATGTTGTTTGTTCTATGGAGTCGGTTGATGTATATAACCCTAAGGTAATACAGGCGGCAATGGGAGGACACTTACGTGTGAGTATTCACAAAACAGATGTAAAAGAATTCGTCGCTAGCACTAATATGCCTGTGCTTGCAGCAACCCTCGATGGTAAGAGCATATACCAGATGGATCGCCTGGAAGCTGCCGTATTAGTGATTGGTAATGAGTCCAGGGGGATTTCTGAGGATATTATGAGTCTGGCTACAGATAAGATAACTATTCCGCGTAAGGGTGGGGCGGAGTCGCTGAATGCCGCTATTTCTACCGGTATTATTTGCTCACATTTATTGCCCGAATGAAATCCCTAAATTTAATCTAGTTTTAAACTTTGGCAACAGGCCGGAGTTCTAATAAACGATCTGTTTTACCTGATTTTATGAAAAAGATTCTTTCTATATTTTTTGGCTTGTTTATTACTGCTTCTGCAATAGCGCAGCCTAGCGACCGACCTTTACTGAGAATACAGTTAAGTGATCATAGTCCGCTCACGGTGGCCATTGACGGCAGGTATTATAAAAAGCACGGTACTGCGCTTACTATTGGTGACTTGCCACAGGGCAAACATCATGTAAAAGTTTATGCTTATTATCCACCGCGGCGTAATGGGAATGCGCGTGCGGAGCTTCTATACGAAAGCAATATCCGTACGAAACGCGGCACCTTTACTAACTGTATTGTAGATGCGAAAACAGGATATGCCACCATAGATATACGTGATCTTTCAGATAATGACTTTAAACAGGCGCCTGCTCAGCCGGATAATAATGTAGATAATATTTATGGTAACCAGGCTAATGCTGAAGGCAATAATAGCAATGCAGATTATAAAGGAGCAGTTCCGGACAATGCGCTGAATCCCGGAGATATGGATGCGCTAAAAGGTAAAGTAAGTGCGAAAATTGCTGATGGCGATAAACTTAAGATCATTAAGAACAATTTGAAGAATCGCTCTTATTATACGGATCAGGTCAGTGTTATGATGGGTTGGTTAAATTTTGAGAGTACCAGGCTGGAGCTGGCTAAATGGGCATACAGCCATGTAATTGATAAGAAGAACTATCCCGGCCTTGAAAAGCAGTTTACATTTAAAAGCTCAAAAGAAGAATTTGAAAGCTATATAAATACTGCAAGATAATCAGACAGTAGATAGCTGAAAATAGCGATTGAATATTTTTCCGGTAAATATACCGATAGCTGTGCCAAGCATAGCGCCGCAAGTCACGTCAAGTGGAAAATGTACACCTACATACACTTGTGAATAAGATACCAGTGCCGCCCAGAATATAGCTGCAGGCCATATCCATTTGGCAACTTTTTGTATACTCATGGCCATAAAAACACCTAAGGCAAAGTGGTTGGTGGCATGTGAAGATGGGAAGCTTAACCCGCTGCCACATGGTACTAAAAGATGGACCATGCTCACAAGGTTCGGATTATTACAAGGCCGTAAGCGGTGAATAAAGGGTTTTACTGCATGGG